>NC_009881.1:307765-615530 GCF_000018205.1 Rickettsia akari str. Hartford
GATAAGGCAGAGAATGCTTTAAAAGAAGCAGTGGAAAAAGCAGGGTTTACTTACACGCTAAACCCGGGTGAAGGTGCATTTTACGGTCCGAAGCTTGAGTTTGTTTTAACCGATGCGATAGGACGGCAGTGGCAATGCGGTACACTTCAGATGGATTTTGTTTTGCCGGAGCGACTCGATGCTAGCTATATTGCAGCAAGCGGTGAGAAAAAAAGACCGGTAATGCTCCATAGGGCAATACTAGGCTCGCTTGAGCGTTTTATTGGTATATTGATTGAAGAATATGCTGGGTGTTTTCCTCTTTGGCTTGCTCCTATACAAGTTGCTATTGCAACAATTACAAGTGATTTAAACGATTACGCTTTAGAAGTGCAAAAAGCTTTAATTGATAATGGTGTAAGAACGGATATTAATATCTCACCTGATAAAATTAACTATAAGATTCGTGAGTTTTATAATCAAAAAATACCTATGATTGCTGTAATCGGTAAACAAGAGCAAGAAAATAAACAAGTAACGATAAGAAGACTCAGAACTACCGAGCAGGAAGTATTATCGCTCGAACAGTTGATAACATTAATTAAGGAAGAGAATGAGAAGTATTTGTAATATATATGAAATTTAGAATTGTTTAAGACAACATAATGTTGCGATGTCATTCCTGCGTAAGCAGGAATCCAGTTACCATTAATGTCATACCGCGACTTGATCGTGCTTAGGACTCAGCTTGTACTAACAAGATCCCGTGTGTCAAGCCACGGGATGATATTTTTGCTTTTTTTTGATTCCCGCTTTCGTGAGCATGACATAAAACGAGACATGCAGCAATGCGTTCCTACTTTTAGTTTAGAATAATATATATTTCTCAACTTATAAAAAATCAAAACTCATCCTGTTTCTTTTTTATGGTCGGTTATAAAGCCGTATAAATTGCTATTTTGTTATGATGATTGCACCGTTTGCAAGTGCTCTCTTTGTATCCTATTTTATATAACTATGCACATACAGCTTTTGCTTGATTTGTTTACCCAAAACGCAAAGATTACATTTGCACAAAGTTATAAACCGGTAATGGTTTTTATAGCGGCACAAGCTATTCTTGATTTAGCTTAATGTGCTCACAATTTTGTACAGCTTAAAGCCATAATCTGCGAGTCGTCGCATAATCATTTTTTCAAGCAGTAATTGTTTCTCCGAGATATCAGTCTTTATCATTGATTATATATAAAGGTGGATATCTCACCTCATCTGTACGTAATACAAGCTGCTCTTTATAAGATTTTGACCATGAAATAGGATATAAGTAGAGAAATTTTGCATTCTCAATATTTGTTTCAATATCAATAATGGTTTCGCTAATATAGTATGCTGTTATTTTATAACTAATTATTACGCCCAATTGCTCTAATGCTGCAATGCATGATAGCTTAAATGTTAAGCATGCGAAGCATCCTTATTAGGAATTACTGCATAAACAACCAGTTTATTTTTTGTGGGACTAAAAAATTCTCCATTATTTAATATATTACAGTTTTGATATAAAGAGCCGATAAAACTACAGAGTCAATGCAAAGTCTTTCCATAATCCTTTAGTAAGAATTGCTTACTTTTATTAAATGATATAGTAACAAGATATATGTTAGACATAGTTTAAATAAAACTTACCTATTTAGCTAAGAATACTGCCTTTTATAATCTAACTTAATCGCAGTTTATTCCTAGATAGCTATATCAGTATATAAGTATTGATTTTAAACCTGCTTTAAAAAGAAGTATAAAATACTATTTTTCAAAGAAAAAAGTTATACCCCTAAGGCTTTTTTACCTTTAGATGGTTCTTGTTCAACTGCTTGAGTATGAGATTTCACTTGAGGGAGTGCAAGATCTACCACATGTTCATATCGGACGCCGTTTTCAAATAAAACTTGACCGCATTTATTCACTTGCATAACATCTTCTTTAGAGAACTTATTTAAAATAACTTCCGTAATGTCGTAAAGGAATTTCCAAGATAATTCTATTCTTTCTTGTAATGTCAGCTTTTTATTTTCTGGTTTTTGACTATTAAGGGCAACGTTTGGTGAATTATCAATATTACCTCCTTCAGCAGGTAATATAGTTTTTTTACGTGCTGCTATTTTCTTATACATTAAAAATAATAATGCTAAGCAACATATTGCAATTAAAATATGAGTATTAGAATTAGACACTATTTTGCTCTTCCTTGTTGTTGAGTTAAGTTTTGTGTTTTAGAAAGCATCGTAACCGCAGCTTTACCTATATTAACTAAGTTAGCTATATCAGGAGCTAGCTTTGCAACTGCTAAGACCGGAGGCGGTAATGAGTTAGTTTTTATTGCTAGACTTATAACATTTCCGAGTTCCTGACTTCCAGGTATTACTCATACTATTTTTTTATATTGCTTGCAATTTCTGTAGCTTTTGTTGCTGCTTTACATAAGGATTCTACTTTTTTACCAAAAGAGGCTTCTGGATTTTATACTTTTCATAATTCTGTTTTAGTTTCATTTTAGATTATCCGAAATAGTATTCTTTACAGAGTTTAATTTGTCAATATTTATATCTTGTTAAATTGAAATTTCAATATTACTTTTTAGTGTTGCTATTTTTTCTTCTACTTCATCTTTGCTTGTCGGTATAGCTTTAGTAGCTTTTGCAACATTATCTAGTGAAGCTCTGTTATTAGGGTTGTTATGTGCTATTCAATAATTTTGCGATGCGATTCTTTTGAGATTTCTAAAATTGCGTCCATTTGCTTAGCGTTTTCATAAAGGCTGTCAATCTGGTCATTAGATTTAACATCTCACCTTATTTCTTTTATATCATTATGCAATTTTATTATTTTTGGCAATAATTTTTCCGAATCCATGAGGTTATTTACTTTTTCAAGTATATCGCTTATTTGTATAAATATTCTAAGCATCTGCATTTGAGCTGATATAACTCCGACTAATATATTTTCTAATAATTCTATAATTGTTTTAGAAGATCCCGGATAGAGTTTATCTAATTCTTTCTTCCTGAAATTTTAAAACTTGTGCTAAAACGTTTAAACATTTTTCTACAATAATCCCGTCAAATACAAAGATATCTTTTGTTTTTAAATGTTCTTGATATGCTTTCTCAAGTACTGCAGATAAAGTAGTTAGAGATTCTTGGATTGTCCTATTAAAAAATTTTTCTATTTTCTCTACATCAATATTTTCAGTGTGAGATAATTCATTTAAAGAATTTTGTAAAATATAAAATAAATGATCTTCTAAATCTTTTACATTCATTTTCAAAGATTTTGTAAAACCGTTTAATTTTATTAAAAGTCTTTGTAGTTCTTCTTGTTGTTCTTTATTTAATCCACTAAAACTAGAAAAATTAATTAAATAGACATAAAATTTATTATTTTATTACCAAATATTAATTAATCTTAAAGTTTTATAACTTTAAAATAAAATGAAAAATAGTTATCATTGCCCTTGAGATTAATTTTTGTTATATTACGTGCTAACATTGCTACAATAGATTTATATTGTTTTATTGGGATATAGGTTAATTCTTGAAAGATTAAACTAATCTAACTAACATATTATCAATTATTCAAAAAATTTATGCGTAAATTAGCTACATTTATTATCACATTATTACTAACCGGTTCGGCTACCGCTGTTGATTTGCAGGAAGCTTTAACTGCAGGATATAAGAATAATGAGGAGCTGAAAGCTGCTAGAATTAAATTTTTGAATGCGATTGAGCAATTTCCTCAAGCTTTCTCAGGATTTATGCCTAGTGCCGGATTGCAGATTAATAGACAAAATAGTAAGACTAAATATAATAGAAAATATACTGATAAGCTTGGTCTTACTACAAGACAGACAGATAGCAATCAAGGTGCATTAACAATAGAGCAATCATTATTTAGCGGTGGTTCTAGTGTTGCGGCTCTTAAAGCTGCTCAATCAGGGTTTAGAGCATCACGAGGCGAATATTATGCTGGCGAACAAAAAATATTATTAAATTTAATAACTGCTTATCTTGATTGTTTTGAGAGCAAAGAGAAATATGATATTTCTGAAAGTAGGGTTCGTACTAACATACAACAAGTTAACACTGTTGAAGAGAAATTAAGATTAGGGGAAGCAACGGCAATAGATATAGCAACTGCAAGAGCAGGGCTTGCAGCGGCAGAAACGAATAAATTAGCTGCCTATGCCGATTTTCAAGGCAAAAAAGCTAATTTTATTAGAGTATTCGGAATAGAGGCGACTGATCTAACTATGCCTAATTTACCTGATAAATTACCTGCTTCATTGGATGAGTTAACAAGAAAAGCTGCTAAGTTCAATCCTGATATTGATTCGGCAAGGCATAATGTAATTTCGGCGAAAGCTTTGGAAATGGTGCAGAAAGGAAAGTTATTGCCGCAAGTAAGCGTAAAGTTGCAATCAGGTAGAACTGACTATAATCCACAAGATCCAGCTGTACAAAATATAAACAATAAAAGCTATACTACTATTCTTTCGGTAAATATACCTATTTATCCAGATGGAGGAGCTCAATATTCAAGAATCAGATCGGCTAAAAACCAAACAAGAAGTAGTGCAGTTCAGCTTGATAGTGCGATAAAGCAGACACAAGCGGGTGTTGTAAGTGTGTGGGAAGGATTTGAAGCAGCAAAATCTCGTATTGTTGCAGCTAATCAAGGTGTAGATGCTGCACAAATATCATACGATGGTACAGTGCAAGAAGAAATAGTCGGCTCCAAAACTATACTAGATGTTTTAGACGCTGAGCAAAAATTGTATGAAGCAAAAATAACTCGTGTGGATGCTTATAAGAATTCAGTACTTGCTGCATATCAAATGAAATTGTTAACCGGCGAGCTAACGGCTCAAAGTTTAAAACTTAAAGTAAAATATTTTAGTCCTGAAGAAGAGTTTAAGACTATTAAAAAGAAAATGTTTATAGGTTTCTAACGTGAGTAAGGAAAATAACAAGAAACAAGATATGTCTGTAGAAGACATATTAAAATCGATTAAAGGAGTAATTAACAAGCATAAAAATCATATTTATGAAAATGATAGTGAAGATGAAGATATATTAGAGTTAACAGAAATAGTAAATCAAGATGAGGAAGAAAAGTTAATATCACCTAAATCTGCTGAAGCGGTAGGTGATATTTTTAAAAATTTTACCGATACTATTAAAGATAAAAATCTGGATAATAATATCTCATCTAAAAATGCACTTGAAGAATTAGTCACCAAGATGTTAAAACCAGAACTTAAAGCTTGGCTTAATAAAAATCTACCTGTACTTGTTAAAGAGTTAGTAGAAATTGAAATAAAGAAATTGGTGCAGAATAGTAAGAGGTAGGGGAGTGAATTATTGTCACCACGTGGCTTGACAACGGGGGGACAGGATAAATAAGGAATTATATGTTAAATAAATCATGTAAGATATTATTTTTTATCAATTTGTTATTGGTTGTAGTGCAAAGTTATGCTTCCCCTCCGCCATTACCGACATCATTACCGGCTGCCGAAGTGGATACTAAAGACAAGGATGTTAGCTCTAATTCCGATATTTCTTTTTTTGATAAATTTAAGCAATTTTTTAGTAAATCAAAAAAGAAAAATATCCACACTAAACAGCCAAATGAACAAACTAAAGCAGCTCCTCAGGAAGAGCCAAAGCTAGCTTCACACGAGCATACTGAAGATGATGTATCTAAACCTTTTATAGATGTTGGTAATACAGCATTGCCTAGTGCCATCGCAAGTTATGAACATGAAAATGGTGTAAATTTAGCTTTTCATGACATTCAGGAATCTAGTGAAACCGAGGCATCTAAACCTTTTATAGATGTTGGTAATACAGCATTGCCTAGTGCCATCGCAAGTTATGAACATGAAAATGGTGTAAATTTAGCTTTTCATGACATTCAGGAATCTAGTGAAACCGAGGCATCTAAACCTTTTATAGATGTTGGTAATACAGCATTGCCTAGTGCCATCGCAAGTTATGAAGTACATGAGGAAGAAGTCGCTTCTAATGAGCATAAAGATACAAATTTATCTTCTAATATTATAACTCCTAACGTACCGAGACCGATAGTATCTATGCCTCCGGCTCAAGCAGGAAGTTATGTAGTGCCTCCGCATCGACCGGTGCAAATATATAAACCGACCAATTTGCTGTCTGTGCATAGGCCTATTCCGCTTAATACCCCTCCTGATGCTTATAAAGAGGCAGAAAGCGTAGCACCGCAATCTATACCTAATATGCCTGCGGTTTCTCCGCCTGTAATCCAAGATATTACTACCCCTAGTACTATGCCGACAACGGTACCTTCGGCAGTACCTAGTAATGTACCTGCACATCGAGTAATGCCTACCAATCAACCTTCTACGCAGCCTATAACACAGACTAGCCCAAATACACCCGTTACTACTCCGTCTAAAGTAGTTCCTAAAATTGATTCTTCGGCAGAAATAAATAACTCGCAAGAGACATTTGTTGCTGTTTCAGATGTCCAAAAAAAACAAGATTGGAATACTCCGCTTATACCCGTTGTTGTAGTGAAGCCGAATCAACCTCAGACTTTAGAGAAGCAAGTCAATAGTCAAACTACACATAATCAAGAGAAATCACCTCCAGTAAGCTCTCAAAATGTCACGATCCAAAAACAAGATAATAAGGTGAATAATGAAACCTCGGTATCGACAATAAAATTCGTTAAAGATGAAACACAAATGTTACTTTTACCTGATGATGATATAGTTCTTGGTAAACTAACAGAGCAAGCGACTTTAGAGCAGATGGATATGTATGGATATATAGCGCTGTTCCAAAAGAAAGAAGAATGGATAGCAAGTGCTAAAAGAAGAAAAGTTGTAGAGAGTTTTATTAAATATGATAGTTATATAAATAAAAAGCAAGATATTTATTCCAATCTATCTTATTGTAAGGCAGTAGATAATGCTTTTAGAGCAGTTGATAGCAATAATCTTTTTGGGCTGCGTGCATTACTAGACGTTTATCCAATATTGCAAGAAAAAAGTAGAAGCGGTGAAACATTACTCACTGCTGCTATTTATAACGATAATTACTATTTAGCAAAATTTTTAGTCATACGAGGTGTTCAAATTGCTACTCTAAATGATGAATGCCAATATCCGTTAGATATTGCATTAGCTCAAGCAAACACTAACATAGCTTGCATGTTAATCAAAGCTAAGGGATATAATTAATTATGTCATTCCAGCTTTCGTGGGAATGATTTAGAAGTATTAGGCTATCCCAAGTGATTCTTTTTAGGTAATGCCACACCATTTCTTTAAAGCTTCATTGCTTTCTTGAGTTAAATAGTTTAATTTAGGAAAGAAAATAATTAATTCCTCCCCTATATATATGAATGATTTATTAAGCTTTAACAAAGAAAAGAAAAATAAGCTAGTCGATAATAACTATAGTGCAAAAGATATTGAAGTATTAGAAGGGCTGGAGCCTGTTCGTAAAAGACCGGGGATGTATATCGGTGGTACTGATTCAAATGCTATGCATCATTTAGTATCTGAGGTGCTAGATAATGCTATGGATGAAGCACTCGCCGGCTTTGCAAGTATCATCACGATAAAAATGCATCAAGATCATAGTATTACTATATTTGATAACGGTCGTGGTATTCCTATTGATAATCATCCTAAATTTCCTGATAAATCAGCTTTAGAAGTAATTTTAACTACTCTTCATTCAGGCGGTAAATTCTCAAATAATGTTTATCATACTGCAGGCGGATTGCATGGCGTTGGAATATCGGTCGTAAATGCTTTATCTAAACATTTAGAAATAAAGGTGTATAAACAAGGTAAATTATATAGCCAAAGTTATTCTCAAGGAAAAAAATTAACTGATTTAATATGTGAAGAATCATATAAAAGGCTAAGAGGTACATCAATAAATTTCACTCCAGATCCAGAAATTTTTAGTGAAAAATTACATTTTAATCCTAAAAAGATTTATGAGCTTGCAAGGTCCAAAGCTTATTTATATCGCGGTGTTACTATAGAATGGGAATGCGAAGTAGAAGTACTGTCAGATATACCTAAAAAGGCATTAATAAATTTCCCGAACGGTTTAAAAGATTATTTAAGTTCAAAAATAACTTTAGATAATTTAATTATTCCGGAAATTTTTTCAGGTAATGTAGAGTCTACGCCGGATGGAATAAAACTTGAATGGGCGATTTGTTGGCAAAATAATGATAACTCGGCATTTATTCAATCATATTGTAATACTGTTACGACTCCTCAAGGAGGAACGCATGAGCAAGGACTTAAGTCGGCTATTTTACGTGGGCTTAAAGCGTACGGTGAAATGATAGGGAATAAAAAAGCTGCTAATCTAACTATTGAGGATATTTTAGAAACCGCATGTGTCGTACTTTCTATTTTTATAGCTGAACCGTCGTTTCAAGGACAAACTAAGGAAAAATTAGTGTCAAACGGTGTAAGTAAACCGGTTGAGAATATAATAAAAGATCATTTTGACCACTTCCTTAGTAGCGATAAAGCTTTAGCTACTAATTTACTTGAGCATGTAATTGCTATTGCCGAGTTTAGAATAAGTAAGAAAAACGAAAAAAATATTTCCCGTAAAAATGCTACTCAAAAATTACGTTTACCCGGTAAACTTGCCGATTGTACACGAACTTCACCTGAAGGGACGGAATTATTTATTGTAGAAGGTGATTCGGCAGGAGGTTCTGCAAAACAAGCACGTAATAGAGAAACGCAAGCAGTATTACCGCTATGGGGTAAAGTGCTAAATGTTGCGAGTTCTACGCTTGAGAAAATCGTTAATAATCAAGCAATACAAGATTTAGAAATAGCACTTGCTTGTGGTAGTTTAAAGAATTATAAAAAAGAAAATTTGCGTTACGAAAAAATAATTATTATGACTGATGCAGATGTTGACGGTGCTCATATAGCTTCGTTGTTAATGACTTTCTTTTTTTTACGAATGCCGAAATTGGTAGAAGAGGGGCATTTATATCTAGCTAAGCCTCCGCTTTATCGTTTAACGCAGTCTAATAAAACTTATTATGCAGGCGATGAAGAGGAAAAAGCTAAATTAATGGGTAAATTATCGAAAGCTAGTAAAGCTAAAATTGAAGTAGGTAGGTTTAAAGGTCTCGGTGAAATGATGCCTGCACAATTAAAGGAAACTACTATGCATCCAGAAAAAAGATCGCTTTTAAATGTAACTTTAGAAGATTTCCAAAATGTCGATAAAATAGTAGATGATTTAATGGGTAAAAAGCCGGAAAAAAGATTTCAATTTATTTATGAACAGGCGTTAGTTAAAATGGATAAAATTATTAACGAGTTGGATATTTAAGACAAGGCGTCATTGTGGGGCATTGTCAACGTTGACCGCATGGCTCGAAAAACTTACTAGATGTCATTCCCTCCTTCGATGGCATGACATATTAACTTTTATTGGAGTATTATGTTATTACGCTTAATTATAACACTATTTTTTATTATAAATTCTATTTGTACATTTGCAGAAGCAGAAAAAGAAACTGAAAATAAAATATCAAATCAGGAAGCTTATAAGCAATTTCAAGACGTATTTGAACGTATCGAAAAGGATTATGTACAGGTACCCGATAGGCAAAAAATGATAGATGAAGCAATTAACGGTATGTTAAGCTCTCTTGATCCTCATTCAAGCTATTATACTGATGAGGATTTAGAGGATATTTTTACTTTTACAAAAGGTGAATTCGGTGGAATCGGTGTTGAAATAATGTATGATAGCGGAGCAATTAAGATAATATCGCCTATTGACGATTTACCGGCTTTTAAAGCAGGGCTTAAAGGCGGGGATTATATCGTAGGCGTGAATGACGAGTTAGTCTCTACGCTTGGTCCTAATAAAGCTATAAAAGAGATGCGTGGTATGCCTGGTACTAAGGTTAAATTGTTGATAATTAAGGAAGAAGAGGCAAAACCGCAAGAGCTAGAGCTTACTCGTGAAATAGTAAAAATCAAGCCGATAAAAGCACATTTAGAAAAAAATAATATTGCATATATACGTATAACTACTTTTAATGAGTCAACAATTTCTGAGCTGAAAGCAGTAGTAAAGAAGTTAAAAACTGAAAGTAAAGATAATCTTAAAGGTATAATTCTAGATTTACGTAATAATGCCGGTGGTATACTCGATCAAGCTATTGCCGTTAGTGATTACTTTATTGATTCCGGTGTAATTGTAACAACAAAAGGTAGAACTACATCAAGTAATAGCGAGACTAAAGCAAATGAGTTTTCATTAAAAGCTCCCAAAGTACCTATGATAGTTTTAATAAACGGTAATTCTGCCTCTGCCTCAGAAATAGTTGCTGGAGCTTTGCAAGATCATAAAAGAGCAATAATACTTGGCACTAGGTCTTTTGGTAAAGGATCAGTGCAGGCTTTAACGCAAATCAATTCTAGGGCTGCCGTAAAACTCACTATATCTAAATATTACACCCCAAGCGGTCGTTCTATTCAGGCAGAGGGAATAGAGCCTGATATTTTAATTGAGCCGGCAAAAGTCGAATATCCTGAGGTAAAAAAAATAGATAAGCGTTTTTCAGAAAGTTCTTTAAAAAATTACTTAAAGAATGATAATGAAAAAAATAAAGATAGCAAAAAAGAAACAAAAGCCAAAAATAATAAACAAGAAGAGAATGAATTATCGGAATTATACAAAAAAGATTATCAATTTGCTCGTGCTTATGATGTAATTACAGGGTTGATTCTTAATAAGAAGCTGGCAGCAAAAGAGCAAGTTAAACAAGAAGATAAGTAGAGAGAATAATTTCATTCCCGCGTAGGCGGGAATCTAGGGTAAAGTGAGATAAATCAAGCTTTTCAAATAAATTTTTTAAAAAATTTTACAGTAAGGGCTTTCCGCCTACGCGGGAATGACATCCAGAGCATTCATACAGTAGGGATGCAAGCTATAGGATGACTTGAGAGCTAAAAATAACTACTAGGTCTCGTAATGAACCATAATAAGTATATAGTAAGATTGTCATTTATTATATTATTTCTTAATATTGTTATAAATATGATGTTTTATCGTTATTTTATGATAAAAGAAATGATAGTAAAACAAGTGGCTTTGGAACATACTAAAATTGTAGAACTTTACACTGATAATATTTGGAATACTCATCAGAACGTAATCAGTAAATTACATAAATTCGATTATTTAAAATTATTACAAGATCAAGATTTTATTAATTTTGCAAAGATTACCGCTCAATGGTTCACCAATCTTAATATTAATATTTCTCTCTACGATCTCAAAGGTAATAAATTCATCACTAGTAATATGTTGCATATGTATAGTGTAGACAATTATAAAGATGATAGTTTGGTTGAGATATTTACCGCAAAAATCGATAAAATTTTTTTGAAATCCTTTACTTCAAAAGCTCCGCTTCACGATGCTTTTGATGGTATTACAAGTCATATATTATTACCAAGGGTAGTAATAGAAAATGAAAGTGATTTAACAGTGGAAGAAGCTTCTTTTGTTACTAGCTATATCCCTGTTATAGATAATAATTTAGATTTTCCCGTAGATGCAGTATTTGAGATTAACACTAATATTACCAGCCAGTGGCAAAATATAACCGCTCTTGAGCAAAAGGTTTTTATAACTTTTATCATTATTTTTATAATATTCTGCACTATAATTATTAGTAATACTAATTATGCTAGACAAATTATTGAGGAACAGTTTGAAACAAATAGAAATTTAAAAGCTCAAATAGTAAAAGTAGAACAAACTAGCTCTTCAAATACAAAGTTTTTTGCTAATATTAGTCATGAATTGCGTACACCGCTTAATGCTATAATAGGCTTTTCGGAAATTCTTATGTCGGAAAGAGATGCAGAAAAAAGTAAAAATTATATTAAAGATATAAATGATGCCGGTAAACATTTGCTTAGTATGATTAATGATATTTTAGATCTTTCTAAAGCTTCTGCCGATAAATTAAAAGTAGATAGTATAGATCTTGATTTAAATAAATTAATTAGTTCTTCGCTGGCACTTGTTAAGCCTCGTGCTGATCAAGCCGAAGTGGCTTTAATGAGTAGATTACCGAAAGAGCATGTGGTTATAAAGGCTGATCCAAAAAGGCTAAAACAAGTATTCTTAAATCTTTTATCAAATGCCGTGAAATTTACAAATTCCGGAGGAAGTGTTGCTATTACACTTGAAAAAGATGAGTTAGCAAAATTAGTATATATCAAAGTTATAGATACCGGTATCGGTATTGAGGAAAAAGATATTCCAAAAACTTTATCAGCGTTTGGCCAAATTGATAGTGAGCTTAGTAGAAAATATGAAGGTACTGGTCTTGGGTTACCGCTTACTAAAAAGCTGGTTGAACTTATGAATGGTAAATTTGATTTGCAAAGTAAGATAAATGAAGGTACCACCATAACAATAACTTTTACATATGATGGTAGTATTGAAATATGATATTGCTACGTGGTTTGGTGCTTTCCATTGTCACCCCGTGACATGATCACGGGGTTCAGCCACGGTATGACATCGAGTGTGTGTTTAAAGCGATGCAATAACACATACGGATGCGTAGCTCATGACGATTTATTCTACATTGTAGAAATATAAAAAAATTGTGTGGAATATAAAAAAATTTTCGGTATTATAAAAAATTATAAATTTTTAAAAAATATATGAAGTTTATTGTCTTATTATTTACTTTTTTATTTTCTATGTTTTCTTTCGGAGAAAGCGAACCTATTAAAGGTAAACCTTTAAAATATGTAGTAAATAATGATTTTGAAAATAGATTAGATGAACAGGAACAAGAAATAAGAAGGCTAATCGGTAAAGTTGAGGTTTTACAGCATAAAATTGATCTGCTAACACAAAATTCAAATATTCCAAATCAAGAAGAAAATACTGAAATTTTAGAAGCCGGTGATTCAAAAAAACAAGATGTTTTTGATATAGCTTTGCTTAAAGATATACCGGATAATGTTCCTAAAAAACCTATTGCGATTAATAAGGATATAGCGCCTGATAAGCAAGCTTACGATTTGGCTCTTGCTGCTTATAAAGATAATAAACTTACTGAAGCAAAAGATAAGTTTAAAAATTTTATCCAAAAATATCCTAACAGTTTGCTAATTAGTAATGCTTATTTTTGGTATGGGGAATGCTTTTTTAAACACAAAGATTATAACGGAGCAGCGGTTAACTATTTAAAGGGTTATAAAGAGTCGCCGAAAGGGGCAAAATCTTCCGATGGGTTATTGAAGTTAGCAATTGCCTTAGGCGAATTAAAAAAAACTCAGGAAGCATGTAATATACTTGATAAGCTTGATAAGGACTTTCCAACTAATAGAACTGCCGCATCCAAGAAAATGGCAGGAGATGCTAAGATCAAATTTGGTTGTAAAAATAAATAAGAATAATACAATATGACTGATATTTTAGATGAAGTACTGAGTGATCACAATGAAGAAAAAAGGTTGATTTTTTTCAAAAAGCTTTTACCTATAATAATAATCATTTCTATGATAGTTATTACTATAATGGTTGTTATTAATAATAATAAAGATACAAGAATTAAAAATAACCAAAAAAACGGAGATATTCTTGTTAAGACTGTTGGTTTGGAAACAACAAAAGATAATAAAGAATTAGCTTTTAATACTTTAGAGAATTTAGTTACTATTAGTAATACTAAAATAAAAGAAATAGCTTCATTAGAACAAGTAGCTATCAAGATTTCGGAAAAAAAATATTCAGAAGCGAAAGACCTGCTTGATAAAATTATTGTAAATAAAGAATATTCTGAAATTTCTACTGCTTATGCACGTATTGCATGGTGTGGTCTTGTTATTGATGATCAGAATCTAGATATTCAAGATAAAGAAAAATTGACAAAATATTTAAATTATTTTGATGACAAGAAAAAACCCTTTTGGGCTACAGCAACTATCATAAAAGCTATGTGGGATATTAAGAATAATATGAAACCACAAGCAGCAAAAAATCTAAAAAATTTATTAACTTCAGATAATGTATCTGATCTAATAAAAGATCAGGCTAAAGCATTGCTTGTAAATTTAAGTAAATAATAATTTGTACTTAAGGAAAAATATGACAAAAAAAATAGCACTTCTGTTATTACCTTTTATTTTAATTTCATGTAGCGGGCTTGGACCAAAACGTGTGAAAAATATTGTTGAGTTGACTCCTAAATTAGCAATTCATACTAATGATCCTATATATTTAGATTCTAATGCAAATATACATACATTTAATGCAAATATGCTTAAGAATAAACAGTATAGTTTTGCTAGAAGCAAAACAATTACTGAGCCTATTTTTATAGGCGATATGATTTATGCATTAGATATTAGATCGAATGTTTCTGCATTTTCTATAGAGAAAAATAAGATTATTTGGTCTTATAATTTAAGTAGACATAAAAAAGATAATTATATAGGCGGCGGAATTTTACACCATAACAGAAAATTATACGTAACATACGGTTCAAGGATGTTAGTAGTACTAGATGCAAAATCAGGTTATGAAATAATTAGAAGAGAACTTCCGGATATTATGAGAACTAAGCCTATTGTGCTCGATGATAATACTATCTTAGTGCAAACTATCAGTAATCAAACTATTGCTTTAAATGCAGAAACTTTAAAAACCGTATGGGAACATGAAAGCATAGCGGAAGTTTTATCGGCTAGTTATTTTATGACGCCGATAGTACATCATGATAATGTAATAGTAACTTATAATTCTGGTCAAGTACTCGCCTTAAATATAAAAAATGGTGAAGTAAGATGGAATTTTGAGTTTGCAAATCTTAATGATTATACAGCTATACCGAATTTTGACGAATCAAGTATTTTATGTACCCCAGTTCATGATAATATGAATCTTTATATAGCAACCGGTCTTGGTAAGCTTATTAAGCTTAATATAGCAACTGGTAGCGTGATTTGGCAGGTAAATGCCGAGGATATTCAATCAATGTCTTTAATTGGTAATAGCCTATTTGTAACAAATAATGCTCGACAAATAGCAGCATTTAATCCTGAAACAGGGAAAGTAAAGTTTGTAGCTGATTTAAATGATGGACAAGATCCTAAGAAACTAAAATCTGCTACTTTTTTAGTACCTTTTGTTGGAGTTGATAATAACAATAAACGAAGTTTAAATGTTATTTCCGTTAAAGGTGTTTTATATAGTTTTGATTTTGATAATAATGGATTAAACATGATACCTCATATTGTTAAAATTATAAAAAATATTCGTTATTATGGGCTAATGGCAGATAATAATTTATATTTTTCTACCGATAGAAAAATAATATTCGGAAGTAAATAGATTATATTTAGCTTGACAGATAGCGGGTATTAATGATATTAAATATGTTGCTTGATTCTTTAATTTTAAATTCTAATTAAAATAGATACTATTGTGAAAACTTACTCGGCAAAGCCATCGGAAATTGAAAAGAAATGGTGGGTCATAGACGCAAAAAATATTGTGCTAGGACGACTCGCTAGCAGAGTTGCTAATATGCTACGCGGTAAGCATAAGCCTAGTTTTACACCTCATTTAGATTGCGGTGATAATATAATCATAATAAATGCAGAGCACGTAAAATTGACAGGTAAAAAAGCGAATCCCAGAGACGGAAAAATATATTACAGATATACAGGATTTCCAGGTGGGATAAAAGATACTACGGCAGGTAAAATATTAAGCGGTAAACATCCTGAGAGAGTGATTAAAATGGCCGTAAAAAGAATGATTACAAGAAATGCTTTAGGTGCTAAGCAAATGAGTAATTTGTATGTTTACGCAAATAGTGATCATCCTCATATGGCACAGCAACCTACTGTGTATGATTTTGCAGGCCAAAATCCAAAAAATAAAAAGTAATAGAATATGACCGAGTTAAAAATTAAAACAGCAAAAGTAGAAAAGCATTTAGCCAAAGAGCCTTTAAAACCGGTATTAAAAACTCCTACACAAAAAATAGATAGTTCAGGTAAGTTTTATGCTACAGGTAAAAGGAAAAATGCTGTAGCAAGAGTATGGATTAAAGTAGGAAAAGGAAAAATAGTTGTTAATAAAAAAACAATAGACCAGTATTTTCCTTCTGAAACTTATGTGAAAACTATCTTACGGCCGTTTGTCTTAACAAACACTATTGATCAGTATGATGTAATTTGTACTGTTAGAGGTGGAGGAGTGTCAGGACAAAAAGGTGCTATTTTACATGGAATTTCTAAAGCTTTAGATAAATCTGTGCCGGATTTTCATACTATTTTGCGTAAAGGCGGTCTTTTAACACGTGATTCTAGGGTAGTAGAGCGTAAGAAGTACGGACAGCGTAAAGCACGTAAGAAAACACAATTCTCTAAACGTTAAGATATTGGCTATTGTCATTGTTGCATTCTTCACTATTATGAGCATTTGCTAGTGTTTGTTGCATGGTTTGAGAGATCCATTAAATGTCATTTCCGCGTAGGCGTGGATCCAGAAAAACACTAAACAAAGACTAGGTCCTGCGATCAAGTTGTGGAATGACGTGAACAAGCCTATACGACAATGCCTACGATCTTAACAAGTTATATAAACACTTTTCCCATGGCGGGGTAGCTCAGCTGGTTAGAGCAACGGAATCATAATCCGTGTGTCGTGGGTTCAAATCCCTCCCTCGCTACCATTCATTCATCTTTTTGAAAGTTCTATATTAAACTGATTTGAACTTGGTTCTTTGTTGTGCATAATCTAGTCTATTGATAGATGAGTTCTACCTTCATGCCTGTCACAAAATTAATAAGATTTTTGAAGGAATAGTTATTCATAATTCAACAAAATCTGATAATTTGTAGCAAAAATATCTCATAATTATAATCATTAGTTTGATTTTTATATTTATGAGCTTTTTTCCAATATATGCTAAATCCTTACCTAAAGGGTTCGTGTATCTGAAAGATATCGACCCTACAATTATTCAAAATATGCGTTATTATTCAGATAAAAATTTTGTTGGTAAAAAAGGTAGATTGTTATAAAGCACCAGAAGCAATTTTAACAATAGCAGCTGCTAAGGCTCTTAAAGCAGTACAAGCTGAGATAAAAAAAGATAGTTATTAACTTATTATATATGATGCATCTAGACCGCAAAAAGTTGTACAACATTTTTTAAGATGGAGAAAATGGATAATATTGATCAAAAAAAATAAGGAAAGCTTTTACCCATATATAGATCAGTCTAAATGTTTTACACTAGGTTATATAGCTGAAAGATTCAGTCATAGTAGTGGTAGTACTGTAGATTTATCAATAATAAAGCTTCAAAATGAAGTCTATTAAAAAACTACGACAGTATTAAGTGAGAAAAGATATATACCATGTGAGTGCGGTATTACGGCGCTTGAGCAAAAAGAAATTGATAAGTTACTAGTTCAGTTACAAAGCAATTTGCACGTGAATGAAGTATGGAATCTTTATAAAAAATATAAATTTCTTATGGAATTTGCAAATAAGATCACTGAAATTGCAGAGCAGGAAGCACATCATCCCGATTTCACTATATCTTGGGGAGCATCGACGGTCTGACTGAAAACGACTTTATATTGGCTGAAAAGATAGAAAGTATTACTTACTTAGGCGAAAAGAATGATAGTAAAAATCATACAAGTATCAATAGCTAAATGATGATTTCTTATTAAATGAATTGAATTATAACTAATCTTAATAATATTTAATAATAAGGCATGTTTAGAGTAAACATAAGGTAATGTTATGCCAAATTATCATATTAAATTTTACCAAATATAGTTAATTTAATCGGTTATTTTTGTAGACTTATTTTATTACCAAATTTAATACCATCTGATTCTAGTGAAAATATTTATGACCAAAGCCTTGATAGAAATAAGGTATATTCTGTACATTTCAAACCTTTTGCTAATAGTTCTACATATTTTTTAGATGAGCATCCTGATCATACATTTGTACATATTGCTAATAAAAAATATATTTTATGTGGATTGGTTAGAGAGCTAAAATTTGCGTTTGAAGATATAAAATCATGGTTTTTAATGCCGGAAGCTCAAATTGATACGGTTAATTGGGACACTATAACAACAAATCACTGTCTAAGTAATTTGATTATAAACTTATTTCATATAAGAGAAGTAAAAGATTTTATTTCTAATATAACTATATCTAACCTAGCAAATGCATTTACTACACATATTATCGGTGATAATAATTATAACTTAATACAGCATGATAGTACATATTATATGATTGAATCTAGTTACGATAAAGATATTAGTTTATTGTCTAGAGGAACAAATGAATGTGCTGTATTTACTTTAGGCAATGATACGGATACTTCATTATTTAGTGCTATAAATGAATTAATTGAAGGTGATAGAGATGTATAAATAGTTCTGCTACAAGTACTATATTTATCTGTATTACAACAGCAGTAATATTAGTATATTAGGCATAAGATACATAGCTAATAAAATTAAGATACATATAAATTCTTATTACTATGATGATAGCGATCAACATAATATATGTTTAGTTCAAATAGAGGATCAAGAGGGGCTAAATAGTTCAGTATACTTGTTTAATTTGAAAAATTGGCTACTCTATCTTGTGCTGATAGTCCTCACTAATATGTACGCTGCGTTCATCAGTTTCAAGATGCTTCTCTCTTTTCCAAATTAAAATTCGTCTACCAACTCTTCATTTATGAGAGGGATATATAAAATTTTTACTGAATTAATGATTTAAATTCTTTTACAACGGCTTGATAAAGTTTCCGTTTGAAAGGAATTATAATAGATAATAGTTCGTCAAGTGATGCCCAACGCCATTGGTCAAATTCCGGATTAGAGGTATTTATATTAATATCTTCGTTATTTCCGGTAAACCTAATTAAAAACCAGCGTTGTTTTTGGCCACGAAAATTACCGTTCCACAATTTAGGTATTAACAAGCTTGGTACATCATAACTATACCAGCATTTGCTTTCTGCAATAATATATCCTTTATCACTTCCTATTTCTTCTAACATCTCACGCATTGCTGCAATACTTGGAGTTTCACCAGGAACTATCCCACCTTGAGGCATTTGCCATGCAGATAATTTTGTATCTATTCTTTTACCGACGAATATATGGTTATCGGCATTTAATATCATCATGCCGACTCCTAGTCTATATGGTAAATCAAGATGTTTTTTGGAAGAATTTCTCATTATTTTTTACTTTAAAAAATCAATTATAATTTTACTACTTTATTTCTACCCGTTGTTTTAGCTTCATACATAGCTTTGTCAGCACGTTCAATGAAAGATTCTATTGATTCTGCTTTTTTATATTCTGTAACTCCGATTGAAATAGTTTTTTGTAAAGGTTCAATTTGATCTTCAATATGAAAATCCATATATTCTATTTTAACTCTAATTCTCTCCGCAGTTTCAATTGCTTTAGAAATATCTATATCCGTTAAAAGTATAGTAAACTCTTCACCGCCGAATCTTGCTATTAAGTCTGTTACTCTAAGCGTATTCTTCAAAATACGGGATACAATCGTTAAAACCTTATCACCTGCTTGATGACCGTAAGTATCGTTTACGTGTTTAAAATTGTCGATATCGCACATCAGTAAATATAATTTAATACTTTCATTATTAGCTTTCTCAATCATTTGTTTAAGGTGTATATCGAAATAGCGACGATTAAATAAGCCGGTTAAGCCATCTTTAGCTGCTAAATTAACACTTTGTTCAAGATCATTATGTAAATTATCTTGATATTGCTTACGCCTTAATTGTGTTCTAATTCTGGCAAGTAGTTCGCTTTCCTCTATAGGATAAACGAAATAATCATTAACACCGAGTTCAATACCCTTCACAACTAAAGGCATACCGTCTTCATCAATTTGTAAAATTATTACAACGCCTCTTATTTCTTCTTTACCTCTTAAAATAACACTGATTCTCAAAGGATCTTCATTTTCGAGCGTACTACTGATAATTACTAAATCTGGTGTATATTCATTTATAATATCTAATTCATCGGAATTACTTATTACCTTTACGTTTTGTGTAATCTTAAGTAACATTTGTTTTATATTTTTAGCTTGTATCACATCATCATTAATTAGTAGTATTTTTTTATCTGCAAAAGTGTCATGCATTTCGATATTTGTTACGCCTAATAATGCATTAGTGCTATTACGAAGCTTTAATTCATCAATTAAGCTTTTCATTCTAGAGAGCGATTTAAGTCTTACAAATAGAGCAGTATCGTTAATCGGCTTTGTTAAAAACTCATCAGCCCCTGCCTCAAGACCTTTAACTCGATCATCAACATCAGAAAGTGCAGTTACCATTACGACTGGTACATGAGTAGTTTCCGGATTGGTTTTTATCGTTTTACATACCTCAAATCCATCCATTTCCGGCATCATAACATCAAGTAGTACAGTATCGATTTTTTCCTTTTTAAGAATTGCTAATGCTTCTTTGCCGCTATTTGCAGTAAGAACCGTATAATACTCTTTTAAAAGTTTGGCTGTCAGTAACTTAATATTGGTTTCTATATCATCTACTACTAATATTGTGGTCATAAGATTAAATTCTTGTTTTTGAATGAAATAATTTGTATATTTATACTTTAATTTTAAGTCTCAAATGTATAATATATGAAAATTTCAGCAAATTCAATTAGAACAGGTAACATATTAGTTTGTAATAATGATTTATGGGTTGTAAGCAAAACACCGGAACATACGCAACCTGGAAAAGGTGGAGCTTATGTACAAGTTGAGATGAAAAATTTAAAAACAGGTATAAAGCGTAACGATAGATTCAGTTCTTCTGATTATTTGGAAAAAGCCGAACTTGAACAAAAAGACTATCAATTTTTATATTTTGAAGGTAATGATTTAATATTGATGGACACCAAACATTTTGATCAAATAAATGTCCCCAAGGGAATTTTAGAAGAAAAATTACCTTTCTTAACTGAAAATATGATTGTTAAAGTCGAATTTTATAATGAAAAGCCTTTAAATATTGAGCTTCCTCCAACTGTTATACTTGAAATTAGTGAAACTGATCCGGTAATAAAAGGAGCAACCGCTACCGCTTCTTATAAACCGGCAGTTTTAGAAAACGGTATTAAAGTTAAGGTACCGCAATATTTAGCAATAGGAGAAAAAATTGTTGTTAAAACTGATGATATAACGTATGTCGAGCGAGCTAAATAAATTTCCATTATGCAACCTATAACTAATTTATTAATTCATGCCCTGCGTAAAGCAGTTAAGTTTTTGCATAGAGATTTTTTAGAACTTGAAATGCTGCAGAGAAATTCTATAAGAAACGAAGAATTTTGTAATCGATCTTATTTAAGATTAAAAACTTTATTATGTGAAAAATTGCAAAAACATACACAATATTTATTTTTTCCAGAAGATCAATTTGATTTAAATAATAATTATGAGAGTGTTTTTTTAATTAATCCTATAGATAGCACAAATAATTTCGCCAGAAGCATACCTTTTTTTGCGATATCTGTAACGTATTTAAAAAGGAATCAAGAAGTTTTAACTCCTACTTCTACAGTAATATATTTTCCTGCTCTTAATGAAATTTATTATGCTGAAAAAGGCAAAGGAGCTTGGATAGAAAAAAATAATTTAAACTCTAATTATCAAGGATTAAGACTTAGAGTTTCGGATAATGCAGATTTAAAAAACTGCTTAGCAATTATTGAAGATGTAAATCATGATGATTTGGAGGCGATAGAGGTAGATAATATTAGATCTTTTGGTTCTCCTTGCTACGGGGTGACGCTTGTAGCTTCAGGTAAAGCGGATTTAATATGTGTATCAGTATTAAATATTACATTATATTATGCATTTGAGCTTCTTATTAAGGAAGCAGGCGGGATCATTATAGATGCTAGCGATAAATTTGTATCTTCAAATCGTTATATTGCTAATAAACTTAAAAAATATTAGAGGTTATCTGTATTAGTTATTTTAATTGATAATTAAAGAAATTTTATAGCAAAAATTAATAAGATTTTGGAATGAGTAGTATTTCCTATTTCAAGAAAATCTTATAATTTGTAGCAAAAAAGCATTTAATTATCTTTAAAGTAACTGATTCAGTAACCTCTTGGAAAGAAATTATTTTAGATTTACTTCTTTATTGTTAGAATATAATTATGTTAATATAATTATTAATGCATATAAGTTATGGCACATTACAAAGAGTTTGAATTTGACTGCGATTTTGGTGGACAAAGAGCCAAGTTTAAGTTTTATATAGGGACGCCTCAAGAAGGGCATCATCCGCTACAATTTCAAGCAAAATGGTTATCTGACGAAAGAGGTGGTACTATTCCTGATGAGATTATGAAAGCAATATCACAGCTAAATGATCTTGCTAAAAAAAACAGTGTTCCACTTCCGGATTTGTGCGTATATGCTCTTGGTTCTGCTCAAGAAGCCCAGGCTATCCCTCAAGAAGAAGATGAAGATGAGAGTGAAAACTACGAAGATGAAGCAGAGCAGGCATAGTTAAAAATAATGAGAATCGCGAAGAGCAAATTACTTAGGTAATCCACTATTCGCGTTAAGATGATTCATAGGGAGTAAAATGAGACAATATAATGATTTATTTAAGATTATTCACCGCGAAGGGTATATATTTATTGCTAGCTTTGCATTAGTAAGTTTTTTATTAGCGTCATTTAATGAAAAACTTGGCTGTATTGGATTTATCGCTACTGCTTGGTGTATTTATTTTTTCCGTAATCCTGATCGCTTTGTGCCTATAAGTGATGATCTGGTAATAAGTCCTGCAGACGGAATAATTCAAGAAATTAAGGAAGCACTGCCACCCCAAGAATTAGGTCTTGGTGATGTGGAAATGATTAGAGTTAGTATTTTTCTAAATATTTTTAATGTCCATGTTAATAGAATCCCGGCAAACGGAAAAATTTTAGCACTTCATTATAATCCTGGAAAGTTTTTTAATGCTTCACTTGATAAAGCTAGTATTTATAATGAACGTCAATCAGTATTAATGGAAACTGATAAAGGGCAGAAAATCGTTTTTGTTCAAATAGCAGGACTGATAGCAAGGCGTATAGTTTGTGATTTAGAAGAGGGGAATGAAGTTAAAACGGGTGAGCGATACGGTATAATTCGTTTTGGTAGCAGAGTAGATGTTTATCTACCGTTGAAAACAGCTTTATTAGTGAGTAAAGGGCAGACTGCTATAGGCGGTGAAACTATCATTGCTGATTTTGGACGTAAAAAGATAGCAGAATTTAAGTTTGAGAGAAGATAGTTAAATATCATACCGTGGGTTTGACCAGCGTCGTTGTGTGGGTCGATGTCACCACCTTGTCATTCCCGGCGACTTAATCGTTGGATCCAGTAAAATACTAGTATTTTTTATTGTTTGGATGGATACCGTGATCAAGCAATGGTATGACACTTGGGAGTATAAAAATTGTTAAAAATTCGTAAATCTATAATAACTAAACCTGTACCTCTAATAAAATTAATTCCCAACTTTATTACGTTGCTTGGTTTAGTAACCGGTATGAGTTCTTTAAAATTTGCTTTGGATAGCAGATGGGAACTTGCTGTATATTGCATTATAGTAGCGGCAATTGTTGATGGTGTCGACGGTAGAATAGCAAGGATGCTAAATGCAGCTAGCCCATTTGGTGCAGAGCTTGATTCATTGTGCGATTTTGCTAATTTTGGTATAGCTCCTGCTTATTTAATATATTTATGGTCTTTTCAGCAATATGAATATAAGGTATTTTCATCAGCGGTAATGCTATTATTTATAGTGTGTATGGCATTACGTTTAGCTCGCTTTAACGTTGGTATTTATCAACCGAAACAAGATAGAACAACTGAATATTTTTTTACCGGTGTACCTGCCCCATGTGGTGCTTTACTTGCTTTAACTCCTGTAATGATAGATTTTGAAATAGGTACGTTATTAAATATTAATACCCGTACTCACACTATAACAATTAATATATATTTGGCTATTATAGCTTTTCTAATTGCTAGTAGGCTTCCTACAATCTCAACAAAAAATTTGAGTATTAAACCTGAATATTTATCGCTTGCAATGATTTTAATTGCTATTGCTATTATAAATCTTATCATATATCCATGGTATTCACTGCCGTTAATTGCAGTTATATATATTCTTTCTATACCAATTTGTTATTTTTTTAAACATAGAGGGTATTGGTGAAGTTAATTATGCCGAGTATATTACAACAAGCCATCGACAAATATACACGTCATCCATTTACTAAATATGTAACTATTATAGCCTTAATAATATTTATTTATTTGGGATATAGAATTTATGTTTGGGCAAATACACAATCCACGGATAATGCCTACATAGATGCAGATATTTCAAATGTTAGTGCTGAAGTTAGCGGTGTTGTCACAAAGTTATTTGTTACCGATAATACTAAAGTTAATAAAGGTGATCTGATAGCTGAAATTGACGATAGAGATTATAAGGCAAAGCTTGCAGCACTTGAAGCATCTATTGAAGCTTGCATAAAAAATATAGAAATTATAGAGCAAAAAACCTCAATAGGGCAGATTAGACTAGAACAAGCGGCTGAAAAATTAAAGCTTACTAAAATAAGCTTTGATATTGTGTCAACAGATTTTACTAGAGTGCAGGAATTAAATAAGGCAAAATTTGCTAGTTCTAAAACATTAAATGATTCTAAAAACGCATATCAAAAAGCCAAAACGGATTATAAACAAGCACAGTTAGATTTAGATATATCTAAGCAACATTTACAACTTCTTGAGCTTGAAAAAGCAGTAGAACAGGAAAAACTTAAAGAGCTAACGGAAAACAAAAAAGTAACGTTAAGGAGCTTACAAAATACTAAACTTATTGCTATGGTACCCGGTATATTTGGTAATAGTAGTTTAGAAGTCGGAAATTACATAGTACCGGGTAGGGTGTTGTTTTCTATAGTTCAAGATGATACTATGTACATTCAGGCTAATTTTAAAGAAACACAAATTAAGAAATTTAAGTCCGGCATGAAAGTCAAAATTGAATTTGATGCTTTGCCTAAAAAAATAATTGACGGGAAAATTCGTAATATTGCTCCTGCTACCGGCTCTAAATTTAGTTTAATCCCACCCGATAATGCTACAGGTAATTTTACTAAAATCGTACAACGTGTACCTGTTTTAATAGATTTTGAATCCCCAAATGCTAATCTAGTCCCTGGCATGTCAGCAATGGTATCAATCAGAACCGATCAAAAGACATAATTTTCGTCAAAAAATAGCAATAATTATTCTATTAAAAGTACATATTCTAGTATTATTTACTTATTACTTAAAAAGCTATAGAATATCAGTAATACCAAAAGTAATAATTAATATGTAAAGATATTGAGATCCCAGAAACTAGTCCGCTTGCAAATATAAAGAGCGAGAAAGTATTAGATGCGTATAATGTAATAGAAATGCATAACCTAACCACCGAGGAGTATGACGCCTACATAAGAGCAAAATTAATAGAAGATGCCGCGGCAATAGCTTGATCTGAAAATTTTGAAAAAGGTAAAGCCGAAGGGAAAGCAGAGCTGATACAAATGATGCTAGAACAAGGTAAAACTGTTCAGCAAATAATGGAGTTTACAGTGTTAAAGCAGAAATAGAAGAGCTAGAAGCAAAAATAAAAAATTCTAAAGCTAGTTGATTAATTATTTACCGCTTAACTCTGTTAACTCTTTTTTTAGTTTTTTTACTAAAGTTTGTAATTTTTCGAATTCTTCGCGAGTGACGTAATTACCTTTAATTATTTTATCCTCAATTATGCCACAGCTTTTATCCGATATACTATTTAAGGCTTTTTGTGCTATGCTACTAGCTCCAATGGCTACTTTTAAAATACTATTTATTTTCATATCACCTCTATAGATAAAGCATGTAAGCCGCTATTAAATTCATCGGCAAGTAAGTTATTAATAGTGCGGTGACTTATAATTAAGCTTTTTCCATATAATGTTTCTGCAGCAATTCTTATTTTTATATGGCTGTGAATTCCGTCATAATGACTAGCATGTTTATAGCTTTCATCTATTATTTCTTGAAAATGTGGTTTTAACACACTTAATCTTTCTTGTATCCTTTCTATGCGGCTCATATTTTTATTTCATTTATAGTAAAAATGTCCTAATATCCTTGAGTATATAATTTTATGATAAAAATGGCAATGTCAGAATTAATAACGGATTATAAAGATTTACAAGATGAGATAGATAAATTGGAAAAAGGTGTATGTTTTGCTTGTAGATTAGTTAATTATGATGAAATAGAATTTATAGAGCATGATAAGCATTTTATAATTGAAGCTTTAGATCAAATCATTGAGGATGTAAGCAAAGAACTTGATATTTTTTCACAGTTTAAGAAAATAAAGAAAGATAGAATATTATTTATCCTAAATACTACTGATTCTAACTTAATTAAAAATTTTGCTAGAAAATTATATTTATTTTCGCAGCTTTATATTAATGAACAGAAGCCTGCAATTTATATACATTGTTATATTGCTAGTATTAAATTTCCAAAAGTAAGTAATAATGCTAAAGAAATTGAAAAAACATTAAATATGTTACTTTCACAAAATAATCATTACTATTACCGTGAATATAACAGTACAGCACATGATTTAGAAAATATAAGAAAATCTAATCTTCAGCTTAACTTATTACGACAAGCCTTGGCAAAAAATACTATGCGATTTGCTTATCAGCCTATAATAGATCGCAATACCATGAAAGTTCATTATTATGAATGTCTGCTTCGTATACCTTACGAGAACGGCGTTTATATTTCCGTAGGTCCTATAATCCCTATTGCTGAAAATAAAGGATTAATTTTTGTAATTGATCAAATTGTTTTGGAAATGACTATTAACAAACTTGCAAGCAACCCAAACTTAATGTTAGCCGTTAATATTTCAAATATAGGAACAAGCGATGAAGCTTTATGGGAAATAGCAGAAAACTTATTAAAAGCTCATAATGTTCGAGATCGTTTAATTATTGAAATTACAGAAACTTCTTTCAATGAGAATTATGATAAAATAACTTTATTTATTAATAAACTACGTAAGTACGGATGTAAATTTGCATTAGACGATTTTGGCTCGGGTTTTACTTCTTTTAAACAACTTCAAAGCTTACCAATTGATATTATCAAAATTGACGGTAAATATGTGCGTAGTATTACAAGTGATATACAAAGTAGGTATTTTGTAGAAAGATTAATTAAAATTTCAGAAGATTTAGGTATTGCAACAGTAGCTGAATTCGTAGAAAACGGAGAAATAGCCAAATTTTTAATTGATCTAAAAGTCGGTGGGCTACAAGGGAACTTCTATTCCGAAGCAAAATTTGATAGAGCGGAGTAGTGTAAATCTGTCTCGTATGTCATTCCCACCTACGCTGGCATGACATACGAAGTATAATACTTGACAATCTACATAAAAACCTCTATGCAGAACTCAACTTTCAATAATTAAACTTAGATGCTGTTACTTGAATTAAAAAAAACTAATCAAACTTTAGAAACTATACATTTTCTAGGTATCGGCGGCGTTGGAATGAGTGGTATTGCCGAGATATTACATAATCTAGGTTATAAAGTACAAGGTTCCGATTTAGTAGAAAATTATAATACTAAAAGACTTGAGTCATACGGTATTAAAATATTTTTAGGACATGCTAAGCAGCACATTACCAATGTTTCGTATGTTGTTATTTCATCGGCAATTAATTCAAATAATCCTGAAATCAAAGAGGCATTAGAGCGTAAAATTCCGATTATTAGGCGTGCGGAAATGCTCGCGGAACTTATGAGGTTAAAATGTTCTGTAGCAGTGTCTGGATCGCACGGCAAAACAACTACTACTTCTTTAATGGCTTGTTTATTTGAGGCAGCCGGTTTATGTCCTACAGTTATTAACGGCGGGATTATAAATAATAAATCGACTAATGCATATCTTGGTTCAAGTAATTATTTAATTGCGGAGGCCGATGAATCGGATGCGACGTTTATTCATATTCCATCAACTATTGCGATAATAACTAACATTGACCCTGAACATTTAGATTATTATAAAGATTTTGAAACATTAATTGGTGCATTTAAAAGCTTTATTACTAATTTGCCGTTTTACGGTTTTGCCGTTTGTTGTATCGATCATACAATAGTTCGTAAGTTAGTAGATGATATTACTGAAAGGAAGATTGTTACTTATGGAATCGATTCAGAAGATGCCCATATTATAGCGTTTAATATTAACACTGATATTGCTTCCTCTACTTTTGACGTAAAAATTAATATACCAAATGTACTAGGTACAACGATTATTGAAAAAATTACCATTCCAACGCCCGGAAGACATAATATTTTAAATAGTCTTGCTGCAATTGCCGTTGGGATAGAATTAGATTTCGGTATTAAAGCTATTAAAAACGGTTTTAATAATTTTAAAGGAGTGAAAAGGAGATTTACTAAAGTAGCTGAATATAATAATGCGGTGGTTATCGATGATTACGCTCATCATCCTGAGGAAATCAAAGCGACGCTTGCTACGGCTCGAAATATAGCCGATAAGCAAAACGGTAAAGTTATTGCTATTTTTCAGCCTCATAGATATTCAAGGATGCAGCATTTATTTGATGATTTTATGCGTTGTTTTAATGATGCAGATATGATTTATATTACCGATATATATGCTGCAGGAGAAGAGCCTATAGAAGGGGTTACAGGTCAAAATTTAGTTGATAAGATTACTAAAAATAAGCATCATGACCAAGCAAATTTTTTAGCTGAATTAGAGGATGTAGTTGGCGTTATTATAGATAATGCAGCTTCCGGTGATATGATAATTATTATGGGAGCAGGTAATATTTCAAGTTTTGCTAATGAATTAGATGAGAGATTGTCATCCCGCACTTGATATCCATGAAACAACGTCATAGAAGAAAAAAGATGAAAGTAAAAATATGTTAATTTTACCGACAGTAAAGGGCGAGTATCAAAAAGATTATAATTTAAAACATCTGACATGGTTTAAAGTAGGCGGTGATGCTGAAATTTTCTTTAAACCTTTAGATAGCGAAGATTTAGCAAGTTTCTTAATACAAAATAGACAAAAATTACCTATAACTACTTTTGGTGCAGGCTCAAATATTATTATAAGAGACGGCGGCATAGAAGGGGTCGTTATAAAACTTGGTCAGAATTTTAGTAATATTGAGTTTATAGATAATCATTTAATAGTAGGTAGCAGCTGTCTTAATTATAATTTAGCAAAATTCTGTCAAGCAAATGATATTTCCGGTTTTGAGTTTTTAGTAGGTATTCCTGGTACTATCGGTGGTGGTGTTGCTATGAATGCCGGAGCTTACGGTTCTGAATTTAAAGATATTATAGTTAGAATAGAAGCTATTGACTTTGCAGGAAATTTTCGAACATTTACTAATGCAGAAAGCGGTTTTAAATATCGTGGCAATAATTTACCGAAGGATTTAATTATTCTCAAAGCCGTTTTTAAAGTAAATAAAGGAGATAGTGAGAATATATTATTACGGATGAATGAAATAAATAACACAAGATCATTGACGCAGCCTATTAAAGAGCGTACGGGCGGTAGTACTTTTGCAAATCCTGAAGGGCTTAAATCTTGGGAACTTATTGACAAAGCAGGGCTTAGGGGCTATAGAATAGGCGGGGCTTCGATGTCAGAACTTCACTGTAATTTTATGATAAATAATGGTGATGCTACCTCTAAGGATTTAGAAGATTTAGGTGATTTTGTTCGGCAGAAAGTATTTGAAGATAGTGGCGTTGAATTAAAGTGGGAAATTAAGATAATAGGGAAGTATGTTTAAAAACCGTCATTGCGAGCAGTCGTAGACTGCGTGGCAATCCAGTAAAACATGCTAATCTATCGCATGTTTTACTGGATTGCTTCGTTAAAACTTATAGTTTTTCTCGCAATGAAAAAATAAATCACAGGATGAAAATATAGAATAAAAGCAAATAATATGCAATATCAAACACATTGGATAGAACATTCTGTAGTCAAGATATTAAGTACTACCGGTAAAAACCATATAGCGTTAGTAGCTGGCGGTATGTCTGCTGAGCGTGAAGTATCATTAGTATCAAGCGAAGGGGTTCAGCAAGCCTTAATTGCATTAGGATATAAAGTTACCTTTATTGATATGGGAGCGGATATTGCTGTTAAATTACAAGAAATAAAACCTGATATTGTTTTTAACTGTTTACACGGTACATATGGTGAAGATGGTTGCTTGCCTGGATTACTTAATATAATGAGGATTCCTTATACTCATAGCGGCGTGTTATCTTCAGCTTTAGCATTTAATAAAATACATTCTAGCAGTTGGTTTTTCGCGAATAGTATTAATACGGCAGAAAGTATTGTTGTAAGTAAAAGCTATAATATAAACACTGATCCTATGAAACGACCATATGTAATCAAACCTCTTACGCAAGGATCAAGTATTGGTGTTGAAGTTATATTTGAAGAAGATGATTTTAACTTTGCCGATTATGATTTTCCTTACGGTGATCAGGTAGTAATAGAGCGATATATAAAAGGACGCGAATTTCAAGTAGCGGTATTAAACAGTAAAGCTTTAGGAGCTTTAGAGATTAAATTAATAAAAAATCGTTTCTATGATTATGAAACTAAATATACCGAAGGATTTGCTGAACATCTGTGTCCTGCTCCGCTACATGCTAATTTATATGAAAAATTACTTATAGAATCAGAAAAAATTTATAAAACAATGAATTGTAAAGGTCCTGCTAGAGCAGAGTTTATTTTAGAAGAGCAGACAAACAAATTATATGCTTTGGAGATAAATACTCACCCAGGTATGACTCCTTTATCAATAGTGCCGGAAATTGCAGCTTATGCAGGGATAAATTTTACTAACTTAATTGCAGAAATTATAAAGACGGCAAGCTTTGAATCATGAGAAAAAAAACGAGCTCCAATAAAAAAAACAAAAAAAAAAAACTAATAATATCTCATTACGCCGAAAATTAGGACTAATTTACAAAAAAGCAATATTAGGGCTTAAGATTGCTTTAATTATTTTTGTATGTCTATTTGTTTTTACAAAATATTTTGCTGGCATAAAAACCTACTTAACAACAAATATATATCAAACAACAACGAAACTTGGGTTTAAACTTGAGAATGTTATCATCGAAGGACAGCAAAATGTCGATGAGCCTACAATATTAAAGGTTTTAAATGCGAATAATGGTAGTCCTATTTTCGCTCTTAAATTAGATGAAATTAGAAATCATTTAAAGAAAAATAAATGGATCAAGGAAGTATATGTCAGTAGAAGATTACCAAATACGGTATATATAAAATTATTTGAAAGGGAACCTATTGCTATTTGGCAAATTAATAATCAGCTTTTCTTAGTCGATGAAGAAGGTTACGAAATTAGTAAAAATATTCAACCTTTTCCTCATTTATTACATGTTGTAGGGGAAGGAGCGAATATCTATGCAGGTAAATTAGTACTAGAGCTGCAGAAATATCCGGCATTAATGAATAAAGCTTTAGTGGCTATAAGGGTTGGAGATAGAAGGTGGGATTTAAATCTTAAAGGTAATATAAGTATTAAGTTACCTGAAAAAGAGTTTGAAGAAGCATTAAAGTATGTCGATGCACTAAATAAAGCCAACAAGCTATTTAACCAAAATTATAAGGCTTTGGATTTAAGGGATAAGCACAAGTATTATATTGAGAAGTATTGAGCATCATCATTGCGAGGAGAATTACGTAGTAATTCGACGAAGCAATCTAGTGAAGAATTCTGATTTACAGAATTTTTTAATTTTTTTCTAGATTGCCATGTTGCTTCGCGCCTCGCAATAACGTTTTTGGAATAACAAACATAAAACAATGAAAGAGAAAATATCAAATTTTGTAACGCTTGATTTCGGCAGTAGTAAGATTGCAGTAATTGCTGCATATATTAGTAAAAAGGGTGAGATTAAAGTAGCTAGCCAAAATTTGCATCATTCTAAAGGTATTAAATCAGGAGTTATATCAGATTTAAAAAACGCTGAAACTAGCATTGTTTCAGCAATTTATGCACTTGAAAAAGATTGCGGTAAAAATATAAAAAAAGTTATATTATCGTTATCAGGTGCCGATACTAAATCTTATTATATTAATTATACCATTAAAGTTAACGGGCAAACCGTAACGCAGCAGGATATTAAAAAGTTATTACAAAAAGCATTACTTGAGTTTAAAGTTAAAAACCAAGAAATTATTCATTATTTTCCTCTTGAATTTACTCTTGATAATAATTCAGTCGAGAATCCTATAGGTATGTATGGTAGAGAGCTTAGTTGTGAATTACATATTATTGCAGCTAGTTCAAATATGTTATCAAATATTGTACAATGCTTTGCTAAATGTCATGTTGAAGTCACAAATATTACTCTAGCAATTTATGCTTCTGCTATTAGTTGTCTTACAAATGATGAAAAAAATCTAGGATCGCTTATTATAGATATGGGCGATAAAACGACCTCTTTCGGCATTTTTTTTGCCGGTAAATTAATATATACCGGGCATGTAAATGTAGGTAGTTTTCATATTAGCTCAGATATTGCTAAAGTTTTCGGCATTGATCTTGTTACGGCGGAGAAATTAAAAATTTTATACGGTAATGCAATGATACCTTTATTTGAGAAAGATAGTATTATAAATATGGATGATTTTCAGGTTGAGACTCATTATAATTTAAATACTGCCGTAACAATTTATACATTAGCCGAGGTAATAATGGCAAGAGTTGAAGAAATATTATCAATGGTAAAAGCCGAATATGATAAAGCAACAAAAGGGCATGTTGAAGTTTTTAGAGTTGTAATTACCGGCGGCGGGTCTCAGCTTAGAGGGCTTAAAGAGCTTTCAAATAAAATTTTTGAAAAACAGAGTAGAATTGGTAAACCGGAGATTATTGCCGGTTTTACAGAAGACTATAATCCGGCTATGCATTCAGCAACTATAGGAATGCTAAAAATTCATGCTATAAAACAGCAAAAAGAATTCGCTCATATTAGACTTGATGCAAATAGTAGCTTCTTTAAAAAAGCTTTTGATTGGTTTAAAGAGAATGTTTGAATTCGATTATTATTTTTTCTGGCTGCTATTCTCGGAAAAATACCTTGAGAATCATATATCATTTCAAGGATTTGGAATCCTGCTTTTTTTAGCTGTGTACGTGTTTCGGATTCTGTACGAAACACTTGCCATGCAGCGTTAATAATATTGCTACAAATAGCCTTTTGTTTTAAAGCATTAACAGTATTAACTTGTCCATGTAGATTCCTTTGATAATGTTGTAGGAGGTGTTAAAAAGCTTGCAATTAGTATACCACTAGGTTTAAGAACTTTACTAAATTGTTTATATAGATCAGTAACTTTATCATCATCAAATTCATCGATATTAAGACCATTACTTCTAAGTATATTATATTCCTAGTGAAGATCAAGATTCCAAGCATCTTGTTGCCACAAGTTAACATGCGCAAGATAATGCTTGTTAGCGTTCTCTTGTGCTAGTTCTAAAGAACTAACATCTAGATCAATCCCTATGCCTTTATTTTGCTGTAATCTAATGTAAGCAAAGCGTACATAGTACCGCAAGGAACAGCAATACATTTCATTCTGTCTGCTAACTTATCATGTAAAATGTTGTAAAATATGTTAAAGCGTTCTTGGGTAGCTTTAACAGAAGTAGCATGGTATAAAATTCATCTTTCTAAAGGGTGGAATTTTTCTTTTTAAAGACCATGAATTATTATATAAGATGTCCAATAACCATTGAGTCCTTTATTTGCAAACAAAAAATGACCTAACTCAAATTTGCGTAATTGATCAAGTAAGGAAAGCTGTTCATCTAATGGCAAAGAAGTAGTATGCTTGTTTGCTAACTCTTTTTTGAGTTGTGAAGCATCAAAAGTAGATTTATTTAATCCATGATATTCATCTTGGTATAAATTATATAGTGTTTGATTCTATGTTTTAGGTCTATGCTTAGAACAAATTAGTACATTCCCTTTGTCTGCGGTGATAAAGAGTTGCTCACCTGTTTTTGCATCGATTTCATTTGGAACAAGGTAAGCATTCAGAATAGCACTGGACCATCTTACTTGTCCTATAGTATCAGATAGTATCAGAAGAAACGGTAGAATTACAAACCTCTACCATTTTGTCTATCATATTTGAATAATTTTCTGTTCTATCAGTTTTATTATAAACATATTTTTTAAGAGGATAATATAATATGCAAAACCAAATAAGCGATAATATACCAAAAAATGTTATTTGATTTGTTAAGCTAACTAGAGGATAGTTATATACCACAAGAGTCTTTGATAATGCTCCAAGCCCAAAGAATAAAAATCCAATATTTGGAACTGCAAAAAATTCAACAACTACACAAATTATGCCGATTATTAACCATATTTCGGTGAGGTAATTATTTATCATGAACATAAGTTTTTAAAAATAATATGACGTCAGCTATGTCTCGTGGTCTTGAGATACCGGCAAAGGACATTTTAGTTCCTGGTGCATAGCTACTTGGTTTATGTAAGAAAGCAAATAAACTATCATCATCCCATACGCCACTGAGTTTTGATAGAGCAGGGGAATATTTATAGTCTGCTATGCTTCCTTTTGGTCTGCCTGCTACATCCCAAAGATGCGGTCCTAGTTTATTTGGACCGTCTTTATCAAGAGAATGACACATTAAACATTTCTTGGCTATTTCACGACCGTTATTGGCATTCGCTGTTTTCATCAATTGCGGTATATTGATTGGTGCCTGCTCTAGTGCGGTAGTATCTTGATTGTCTGATGATGCTTGAACCGCAACGCTGTAGCCGCGATGCTGTAACTCTAGAGTGGGTTTATATAATATATTTGCAACAAATCCAACCATCATAGCAATTAAACTAGCAGATAGGATGGCTGCAACAATTTTATTTAATTCTTTTCCAGACATTTATTTTGTTTTTTTTATTAGAATTTATACTATAATTTAAGTTGTAAGAGAAGTGCATTAAATAAATAAAAGAAAAATTTATAAAAATATTTGTTCTTTGGAGAGAGAAATAAATGTCTGATTCAAAAAAATCAAGGGCTAGAAGAATATTTAATCAGTTAAAATCTTATTGGACTAGTTTTAGACAAAGTAAAATCGGTAAAATATTATTTAGCAATAGTTTAAGTTATGTAGTTTCCGTAGCTTCTATAGCAATTGCAGCTTCCGGGCTTTTTACTCCTATATCACCGATAATTATAGCTGTAGCTGTTGTTTCAGGAGTTAGCGTAGGAATTAAAGCTATAAATGAGACTTTGAACGTGCATGGTTTGCATAAACTTCATAAAGAGAATAATTTGTTAGTACATAACAGAAATGCTAAAAGTCAGCAAGATTATATATTATCATTGGAACCAAGCTTAAAAGATATTTTGAAAAATGAATTATATACGCCGCAAATTGCAGGTAAGGATTGTACTCAAGATAAGTATGAGTTAAATGTAAATAAATTGAAAAGTACAGGACGAATATTTGGAAATAATTTGGGTGGAGCCGCAAATTTGGCTGTCTATATTATTAAAGGTGCTAGTGGTAATGTACTTGATATATTAAAAGCTACGTGTTACGGTGTAGTTACAACCGCATCATTAATGATCGACGGTCTTACTGAAAAGGAAAAAAGAGAAATAAAAGAAATATTTAAATTAAATATAAATGAAGAATATAAAAAACAAGACACTCCTATATATGAAAATTTAGAAACATTAGAGCATTATACTAAAAATCAAGTATTGCAAACGTTGGCTTTAAGAAAATTAATAACGGATAAGAATTATTGGAGTATGAATAAAGACCAAAAAATACAAAAATTTCGAGAGATAAGAGGTAATTTTGAAATAAAAAGAAACGGTTTAGAAGAATTTTTTAAAGAAAATAAAATAACAATGGATAATAGAAAAGAGAGTTATGTTAAAGATATTAAAAATGTAATGAATCCATTTTATGACAAGCCTAGTAAAGCCGAAGTATGTAGTCCGTTAACTAAAGCCATGGATAAAGATAAAGTTAATAATGCTGAAATAAAAAGGACAAAACGTGAAAATTTAAAAAGGATGCAAAAAAGAAAGCGAAATTTAACAATATGAAATGATTATTATAACTCGTTGCTAGTTACAAATTTGTAAGAGGTAGTATCGCTAAATATTCTATGCAATAATTCATTATTAAGAGCGTGGCTTGTTTTGTAACCTTTAATTGAACTTACAACGCTAGTGCCGCTGGTATATAAATCACCGAATAAATCTAATAATTTATGGCGAACAAATTCATCTTCATAACGTAAGCCGTTTGGGTTTAAGATTTTATCCTGCTCATCTATTCCTATAGCATTCTCAAATGAGGCACCTTGGGCAAGTCCTTTGCTTTTTAAATAATCAACATCTCTTATAAATCCAAAAGTTCTAGCATCCGCAATATTTTTAGTAAAAGATTCTTGATCTCTAAAACTTAGATTTTGTCTACCTATAGCTTTACTGCTAAAATCAATAGTTAAATCTACAGTCATGTGATCGGAAGGAGTACAATATAATTCACAATCTTTATGAACTACTTTTATATCTTTTAAAATTTTTAGATATTTTTTAGGAGCATTTTGTAATTTTTTTCCTGCACATTCAATCATAAACACAAAAGGTTTACTACTGCCGTCCATAATTGGTACTTCAGGACCGTCAACTTTAATAATTGCATTATCAATACTGCATCCCCAAAGTGCTGCCATTAAATGTTCAATTGTTGAAATTTGCACTTTATGCTCATTACTTATAGTGGTAGATAACAACGTATCGGACACATTGAAATAGCTAGCTTCAATATAATTCTTTTCAGAAGATATATCGGTGCTAATGAATATAATTCCGGTATTTTCTTTAGCGGGTTCCATAGTTAACTGTGTGCGTTTTCCCGAGTGAACCCCAATCCCGTAACAACTAACCGGTTTTAATAATGTACTTTGCTGCATGCGAGGCTATAAAAAATATGCCTAGATGTTAATCTTTAATGCCAAATTATACAAGTTATATTATGTTACAAAATATTACATAATCGTCATTGCAAGCAGTAATAGGCGTTGTTGTACGGCTCATTTTATATCATTCCTGCGAGAGAAGGAATCCAAAAAAGTACCAATACAACAAATTTTTGAAATTAAAAGCTCGACTTATATCGCTTTATACTTGATGCCTGCAAACGCAGGCATGACATAGAGTTAAATTTAAAATCTATACAATTTATACTTAATAAAATACCAAAAATGATAGGCTACAAAACTACCGACTACGGCAAAAACGGAAAATAAGAAATCACTGCCGTTAATAGTGCCGTAAGGTACATGAGATGATAAAGCTCCGGCATATGTACCGATGCTGCACATTGAAAAATACGAAAATAAAGCTGTTCTGAGTTCGTAATCTCTAAATTTATCAATTAGTATTAAAATATTGCAAATATAAATGGATCCTAAACAACTACCGATTAGTATTATATATAATATATTAAGGTTTTTACTAGTGCCATGAAGCGGTAGTAACATAAAGCAGACGAGCAGAATTATAGTTAGTGATAAATTAGCCAAATATTTATTTACTTTGCTTAATATGTAGCATATAGGAACTATAGAAAAACATATTGCTAGGAAAATATATTTTAATATGAGTCTTAAATTAACTAATGCTAATTCCTTCTTTAATGCAAAAGCTTCATAATACCATAATATATCCAAGGTGACATAAGCAACTACGAAGCCTGTCAATAATTGTAATTCGACATTTTTTATTAAGGATGAGAATTTTGAATTTAGATTTAATTTATGAGATGTAGGATTATAATGCAGAAATTCAGTTAGTATATTGATACAATATAACAATGCACAAATTACTATAGTATTATTTGTCGGTTTTATAAATGGATTGAATAAATCTACCATTAAATTTCCACCAGCCCATAACAACATTATACAAGCTAAAAAAAAATATTTCTTTTCTTTGCTACTCTCAATAATGTCTAATGTTATAGAAGTGAAATATGAAAATGTTCCAAAATTAATTAAAATAAAATTAATTTTAATTAGAGTATAATTATTTAATATAATGAGGTTTATTGTACAAATCATTAATAAAGATAAGCTAAGTAAAATAATTTTTTTATTACTTAACTTATTAATTAACTGTGTTAAGGCAAAGCCTGCGATTATCGAACCTATAAATTTAGTTTGATTTATATGATTTATTTGTTCTCCGCATAGATTTTTATTTATCAGTAAAAAGATTTTAAAATTATAAAAATTGATAGCATTGATACAGGAAAAAATCAATATTCCCAAAAGCGAGCAAAAAATAGTTTTATAATCGTTTTTTAAAGTCATAAATTAAGTGTTTGCTAAACATAAATACATGGTATATAACTCATAATTATAATGATCAAGATTATTATCTTAAAAATTAAAGAGATTTGTAATTCCATTATTTAAGTACATGTGGATAGTTATTAGATTATCAGCTTTTAATCAAGTATGGTAGTCTTAATTTATAATTTGTATATAATTTATTGTTTAATTTACAAAAAAATTAATGAATTAAATAATATGAAAATATTTTAATGTAAGAAAAATAATAATATATTTTTAGTATTTTAAAGAGGTGTTATTTGAAATTTATCTAGAATGTACACTTTTGCTCTTTAATCATAGATAAATTATCTATTTAAATAAATTAATACAAGATAAACAATGATTGTTCTTAAGATACAGGCATTATATTAATTATTTGTTCTTCAAGTTAGTGAGCAAGATAAATGAATAAAAAGATTATAATTGATGCTAATTTTCCAAGTGAAACAAGAGTAGTTTTATTAGGACAAAGCAACAATATAGAAGATATTGAATTTCAAACAACCGTAAGACAACAAAACAAAGGTAACATTTATTTAGCAAAAGTTACAAGAATAGAGCCATCGTTACAAGCTGTTTTTATAGAGTATGGAATGGAAAAAAGCGGTTTCTTACCGTTTAGTGAAATCCATCCTAACTATTACAATTTGCCTACCTCGGAGAGAAATTTTCCGGTTAATGCTTTTCCTGAAATAGCTCTTTCAAATATTACGGTTGAGGATGATAAAGAGAAACCGGCTGTTATATATGATTCTTTCGTTGATAGTGAAGAAATTGACCTAAAAACTATAGAAGATTTAGTAGAGAGTAAATTCCAGTCAGAACTTAATTTAGAAGCGGCTGATGATATTGAAATTATTCAAAGCGGTACCACTGAGTCAAATATTCCGCAATATAAACAATATAAAGTGCAAGAAGTAATCAGAAAAACCCAAATATTATTAGTACAGGTTACTAAGGAAGAACGAGGAAATAAGTGTGCCGCTTTTACTACGTATATATCTTTAGCCGGCAAATATTGTGTTTTAATGCCTAATAAAGGTTTGCAAAACGGCATATCACGTAAAATATCAAACGGGGAAGAAAGAAAAAGACTGAAAGATATTTTAAATAAAATAGTAAGTGGTGACAAAAATACTTATAGTGTGATTGTTAGAACTGCAGGTAGAGGAAGTAGTACCTTAGATTTGAAGAAAGACTATAATTATTTAGCAAGGTTATGGAATAAAATTCGTAAAAGTACTATTAAATTTCCAGCTCCGTGTTTTATCCATGAAGAAGATAGTATAATACGTAAAACCATACGTGATATGTGTGATCACAATGTTAAAGAAGTAGTGATTCAAGGACAAGAAGCCTATGAAGATGCTTCAAGATTTATGCAGGATTTATTACCTTCAGAGCTTGCAAAGCTGAAAGAGCATAAAAATAAAATTCCTATATTTACTAAGTTTCAAGTAGAAGAGCAATTAGTTAAATTGTATCAGCCTGTCGTAACACTACCTTCAGGGGGATATATCGTTATTAATCCTACGGAAGCTCTTATTTCAATTGATGTAAATTCCGGTAAATCAACTTCTGAAAAAAATATCGAAGAAACGGCACTAAAAACTAATTTAGAAGCAGCAAAAGAAGTAGCAAAGCAAGTAAAGCTTAGAGATCTATCAGGTTTGATAGTTGTTGATTTTATAGATATGAGCGAAGCTAAGAATCGTAAAATTATTGAACGATCCTTTAAAGAGTTTTTAAGTCGTGATCGTGCTCGTATACAAACCGGTAATATTAGTCAGTTTGGGCTCCTTGAATTCTCAAGGCAGCGATTACGTTCTTCTTTCTTAGAAACTAATTCGGCTATTTGTTCTCATTGTAACGGTAAAGGAGTCATTAGGGCGAGTGATGCTAATGCTATGTTAATTTTACGTACTATAGAGAATGAAATTTTTGAAGAAAGAATTGATGTAATAAATGTTTTTACCAATATCGTTTCAGTTCTTTATCTACTTAATAATAAACGTGCTGAGATAAAATTTATTGAAGAAAAATATAATATAAAGCTTAATTTTTATTCCGATCCTAATGCTACATCAGATAGTTATTCAATTGAAAAAGTAAAGCTGTTGAAGCAAAACAACAATAATGTTAATCCTGTTAAGCCGGTCATTCAGAATCATAGTGCTGATTATACTGAAGAAGAGCCGAAAACAGAACAGTTGCGCAAAAATAAACATAAATGGAAGACAGCTAATAATAGTAATAATGTTGCTAATGAAGTAAAAGATAAGAGTTTAGAGGCAGCGGAATCGGTAGAGCACACTGTAAGTGTTGTGGAAGAGCTGAAAGTTGTAGAAAGTAATGCTGGTTTAGAAGAAGCACAAGTTGCTCCAAAAAAGATAAAACGTAGATATCGTAATAAAAAATCAAATAAAACATGTCCTCCTAATATCGCCGAAGATACGGAACAGAATGTAGAGTCTTGATTAGGAAGGGCTGCTTCGTCAAAACTTATAGTTTTTCCTCGCAATGACGACTTGCAGTATCCATGCGACAAGATCTTTGCAGGAATGACAAGATAAAAAATATAAACTTAAAATAAAAGTGCGGAAAAGCTTAATTACAAAATGGTTGTTTGTAAGCTGTATAATGGTCATAGCGATGGTTGTTATAGGGGGTATCACAAGGCTTACAGGTGCTGGTTTATCTATAGTTGAGTGGCGTCCTGTAACCGGTATTTTGCCGCCTTTTAGCTTTGAAAGCTGGCAAGCGGAATTTGCGAAATATAAAGCTTTTCCTGAATATAACTCCGTTAATTACGGAATGACTTTATCAGAGTTTAAGTGTATTTATCTGTTAGAGTTTATACATCGATTACTCGGTAGAATGACAGTGTTAATATATATTGTACCTTTAATATATTTTTATTTTAAAGATGTTATAAAAAATTGTGACATGCTACCTTATATAATTGCTTTGTTGTTATTTTGTGTACAAGGTTTTATGGGGTGGTATATGGTTAAAAGCGGCTTGTTGAATAGCCCGTCTGTTAGTCATTTTCGACTTGCTTTTCATTTAATTATCGCCGTAATTATTTATCACATACTTTTTTATCAATTAATAAAAAATCGTTGTGATATTTTGTTAATCCCGTCACAAACAGATTTAAAATTACCACTAATATTTTCCGGTATTGCTATTACTGTAATATATGTGCAAATTTTTTTAGGGGCGCTGGTTGCAGGGCTTGATGCAGGGCTGATATATAATAGTTTTCCGCTAATGGGGGATCATTGTATCCCGATGGAGATAAAAGATAATTTCTTTAATCTTGCAAATTTGCATGATCCAGTTTTTATACAATTTATACATCGTTTAGGCAGCTATAGCGTATTTTTGGTTGTTGTTGTTTTAGTAATTTGCTTGTTAACAATAGAACATCCGAAATTAAATAAGATAGCGTATTTTCTAATGATTGCATTATTGATGCAGATATCTACCGGAATAATTACTCTTTTATATTCTGTCCCTATAATCATTGCATCTATACATCAGCTTTTTGCTATAATCCTTTTATCTATAATAATTTGGTGCTATTTTTTAATAAACAGTAGTTAAAATATTACTATGGTTAAGTCAGCATTGTTGCGTTGATACCAAGTTGTAATTGCAAGGAGCGAAGCAACGCAGCAATCCAGTGATACAAATTCTGTAAATCAGAATTTGTATCACTGGATTGCTTAGTCAAAATTTTCAATTTTTCCTCGCAATGACAAAAAAACTAATACATACAACAACACAATAAAAAGCTCTAAATGAACATTGATGTCAATACTCCTATTTCTTCTAGATTAGATAAATATTTAAAACGTCTATATCCGTTATTGACTCAAGGAGTAATAGAGAAAGCATTACGTCAAAAACAAATTACCGTTAATGCTCAGAAAGCAGAAGCGAGTTTAAGAGTAAATGCCGGCGATAAAATTTTTATTAAAGATAAGTTTAATTTACCTGTTAAGTCACCCGAAAAATTAGTTTTTACCGATGCTGAAATTAAACTAGCGCAGAAAATTACTATCGATTATCTGATATATGAAGATGATAATTTAATAGCTATAAATAAACCTGCAGGTCTTGCTACTCAAGGTGGCAGTAAAATAAATTTATCTATTGACTCTGCATTAAAATATTTGAATTATAAAGGTGCTGATTTTAAGCTAGTACATAGGTTAGATAAAGAAACAAGCGGTTTGCTCTTAATAGCTAAAAATTATTTAAGTAGTGTAAAACTGCATGATGCTTTTAAAGAAAAATTAATTGTAAAAACATATTGTGCTATAACCTATGGAAAGCCAATTAAAAATGTAGGAGAAGTTAGAAGTAATATAGAGAAGAGTAAAGGAAGTACACCTAAAATTACTGATATTGATAGTGAAAATGCTAAACTTGCCATTACTTATTATAAATTACTTAAATCACTTGATAATAACTTATTTTTAATTGAGTTTACGCCGGTTACAGGTAGAATGCATCAATTAAGGTTGCATTCTAAATTATTAGGTTGTCCGATAGTTGGAGATAATAAGTATGGTAATAAAGAAATAATGCCGTATAGCAAATATATGTTCTTGCATTCTAATAATATGTGTTTATCTGAAAAGATTTTTGGTCAAGAGATTAAGTTAGAAGCAAAATTACCGTTTTATTTTACTATACGTCTTACATAGCTTGCTGCTAAAGGTAATTGGTACGTCGAGCCTAGACTTGAATCCTCACGTATGCTTGTGTACGCTGCGGTTCGAAGTGCAGTGTCTCTGTCACATCCCTATTTGTTAGCAAACGTTTGTAAGACGTCTACTGATCAGTTTATGGAGTGTGGAAGTTATGATTCGTAGATATTTTGTATTGCTGCTTTTTTTAATTACTAATAGTATTGGTTGTTTTGCAGATATACAGCAAAGAATCAATGCAGCAGAAAAAGAATATATGAGTAATAGATTTTTAAATGCTGTTTTTATGTTTGCCGATGATTATAAACCTTTATTCACCGGTGCTAAAGGAATTTTTGCTTTAAACGGTGAGCAATTAAAAGCAAATGAAATGATGCCCATTGCTTCTGCTACAAAACCTTTTACAGCAGCAGGAATTTTAAAATTACAAGAACAGGAATTATTAAATATTAATGATAAAATCTATAAATATCTTGATCCGGACATGTGGGGTGGAAAAGTACCAGATTGGGCATATAAAATATCTATTCATAATTTATTAACGCATAGTAGCGGTATTGCTGAATATTTTAGTTTTGTTAAACTTGATTTAAATATGCCTCAGAAAGAGATTCACAAGAAAATATTACAATTTGTTTCTTCTAAACCTTTAGAAATATCTATAGGGACAAAATTTAAATATAGTAATACTAATTTTGTTATACTCGGTATGATTATCGAAAAAGTAGCTAAAAAAGATTTAGGTGACTTTTTTTATGATGAATTTTTTAAACCTCTTGGCATGAAATCTACTAGTTTTGCTTCATATAGTGATGCTGCTAGAATTCAGAAAAATGTTGTTAGTGCTAATTATCCGGTAAGATATTTTTTAACGCCTAATAATAGTAATAAACCTATATTTACTCCTGTAATTGCTGAGTTTTTAGCAGTTCCTTGTGGAGATGGAGGGATCATATCAACCCCAAACGATCTAGTTAAATGGTATAGGGCATTAAATGAGGGGACAATTCTTTCTAAGAAGTCGTATAAACTTATGACTACTAAATATTTTTTAGCAAAAGATACAGAAGGGCGTAAGTCTTATATGGGTTACGGTATTTTTCTTACGGATCTTGATTCTAAGCATTTAATGATTCATTATACGGGAAAAGCCCTTGGCATACAAAGTGAAGCAGGATATGTTTTGCCTGATAATCTTTATTTTGCTATACTTAGTAATACTATGATTAAAATTCCTGAAGAAGAAAAAGATAAAATTGACATGAAAAATCCTTTAAATCAACTTGGAATAATTTATTTCAGAGATGCAATAATAGAGGCAGCTATAAAAAATGATTAAATAAAAACATTAAATGAAGATAGTGACTTGGAATATTAATTCATTGCGTCTACGGATTGACTTATTAAGAAAATTAGTATATGAACATCAGCCGGATATTATTTTACTTCAAGAAACCAAGGTATCGGACTCATTATTTCCTCTTGAAGTTATTAAAAATATAGGCTATGAACATGTAATATATTCAGGGCAGAAGTCATATAATGGTGTTGCTATTATTTCAAAATTTCCTTTGAATAATGTTTTTTCATTAGAGTTATATAATAGTGATAAAAGGCATATAGCGGCTATAGTTAATGATATAGAAATACATAATTTTTATGTTCCTGCTGGTGGTGATATACCTGATATAGATGCAAACTTAAAATTTAAGCATAAGCTCGAATATGTAAGGTTAATGCAGGAATGGCTAACTACTAACCGTACTAGGAACGATAAAATTATCATTGTTGGGGACTTGAATATTGCTCCGCATGAACATGATGTATGGTCTAGTAAGCAGTTGAGAAATGTTATCAGCCATACCGATATTGAACGCTCGTTATTGGTAGAGCTACAAAATTCGTTAAGTTTTATCGATAGTAGCAGGTATTTTGTTCCACTCGACGAAAAGTTTTATACTTGGTGGAGCTATAGAAATATAGATTGGAAAAAATCTAACAGAGGTAGAAGGCTTGATCATATTTGGGTTAGCAATAATTTAAAAGATGCATTATTTTCTATGCATTTACTATCAGAAGCACGTGATTGGTTGCAGCCTTCAGACCATGTGCCGTATTTTGTGACTTTGGATGTCATTCCCGTGGAGGCGGGCATCCAAAAACAGATGTCATCCAGTGGCTCTTGACCACTGGATGAAAATATACTATAGGAGTATAGGAGTAATGAGTGGATATTAAGTTAGGAAAATATAAGCCGATCAAAGAGGAATATTTAAGAGCTTTTAAGGAAGTACTATTAGTGCGTCGTTTTGAAGAAAAATGCGGGCAGCTATACGGAGTGGGAGAAATAGGCGGTTTTTGTCATTTATATATAGGTCAGGAAGCAGGGATTGTTGCTGTAAATATGGTCAGGCAAAAAGGTGATAGTATGATTACTAGCTATCGTGACCATGCTCATATTATTTTAGCCGGAACTGAGCCTAAAGACGTTCTTGCCGAGCTTATGGGGCGCGCTACAGGCTGCTCAAAAGGCAAGGGCGGTTCGATGCATTTATTTGACGTACCGCGCAAATTCTACGGTGGACATGGTATAGTGGGAGCTCAAGTACCTATAGGCACAGGGCTTGCTTTTGCAGAGAAATATAACGGTACGAATAATATCTGTTTTACTTTTTTAGGTGACGGTGCGGTTAATCAAGGTCAGGTATATGAAGCTTTGAATATGGCTGCTTTATGGGGTTTACCTGTAGTTTATATTATTGAAAATAACGAATATTCGATGGGAACATCTGTAGCACGTTCTACCTTTATGTGTGATTTATATAAAAAAGGGGAATCGTTTGGGATTAAAGGATGTCAGTTAGACGGTATGGATTTTGAAGAAATGTATAACGGCTTTAAGCAAGCAGCCGAGTATGTTAGGGAAAATAGCTTCCCGTTGATATTAGAGGTAAAAACTTATCGTTATCGTGGGCATTCGATGTCTGACCCGGCAAAATATCGCAGTAAAGAAGAAGTTGAGAAATATAAAGAGCGTGACCCATTAGTAATAATAAGAAAAACGATACTTGACAATAAATATGCAACCGAAGCGGATTTAAAAGAGATAGAACAGTCAGTTAAGGAAATTGTGAAAGAAGCAGTAGAGTTTTCAGAAAATTCACCGTTGCCTGATGAGTCGGAGTTGTATACAAATGTATACGTTTAGTATTTTCTATGTCATTCCTGCAAAAGCAGGAATGACATAGATATCCACGCAACAATACCATAGGCACTATGTGAATGACACAAACTTTAATCAAATAAAAAAGAAAAATGCAAATAACGGTACGTGAAGCGTTGCGTGATGCGATGCGAGAAGAGATGATAAGAGACGATAAAGTTTTTGTCATGGGTGAGGAAGTTGCAGAGTATCAAGGAGCTTACAAGGTAACTCAAGGATTACTAGAGCAATTTGGTCCTAAGAGAGTAATTGATACGCCAATAACGGAATATGGTTTTGCAGGGCTTGCAGTCGGAGCAGCTTTTGCAGGACTGCGCCCGATCGTGGAGTTTATGACCTTTAACTTTGCTATGCAAGCATTCGATCATATAGTTAATTCAGCTGCAAAAACGCATTACATGTCAGGCGGGCAGGTCAAATGTCCGATAGTATTTAGAGGACCAAACGGAGCAGCAAGTAGAGTAGCCGCACAACATAGCCAAAATTATACAGCTTGTTATTCTCACATTCCAGGGTTAAAAGTAGTAGCTCCTTATGGTGCAGAAGATCATAAAGGGCTTATGCTTACAGCTATTAGGGACAATAATCCCGTTGTTTTTTTAGAAAATGAAATTTTATACGGTCATAGTTTTTACGTACCGGAAACAATCGAGCCTATACCCTATGGTCAGGCAAAAATTTTAAAAGAAGGTAGTAGCGTCACTATAGTCACTTTTTCGATTCAAGTAAAACTTGCCTTAGATGCCGCAAATGTTTTACATGGTGATAATATTGATTGTGAAGTTATTGATCTGCGCACTATTAAACCGCTTGATACGGATACAATAATAGAATCGGTGAAAAAAACTAATCGTTTAGTTGTAGTAGAAGAAGGGTGGTTTTTTGCAGGTGTTGGAGCAAGTATTGCTTCTATTGTTATGAAAGAAGCATTCGATTATTTAGATGCTCCGATAGAGATTGTAAGCGGTAAAGACGTACCACTTCCTTATGCCATTAATTTAGAAAAATTAGCTCTGCCGAGCGAGAGCGACGTAATAGAAGCAGTAAAGAAAGTTTGTTATTATAGTGTTTAGGGGTATTTAGGTTATTCCTGAGACATTGTGGTATGACCTGATGTCATGCCCGTGTAGGCGGGAATCCAGCAAAACCTATAACAACTAGTTTTTAGGTTTATTTTATCAAATATATAGTTCCACGCTTTCGCAGGAATGACAGTGGGATCGCTGCAACAAGGTTACATTTTTCACTAGTAATGTCTTGCTACTTCGCAGCTCTTTTACGGTCGTTAGGGTCAAGTAGAGCTTTACGTAAACGAATAGATTTTGGTGTTACTTCAACCCTTTCATCATCTTGTATATAGCTAATTGCCTGCTCTAGAGTTAAAAGCATTGGCGGCGTTAGTCTTATGGCTTCGTCTTTTCCGGAAGCTCTAACGTTGCTTAGTTGTCTTGCTTTTAGTGGGTTTACCTCTAAATCATTCTCACGGTTATGTTCTCCGATAATCATACCTCTATATACTTTATCGCTAGGGTTTATAAACATTTTCCCCCTTTCTTCTAGATTCCATAGAGCATATGCTACCGCCGCCCCGTCACCGTTAGAGATTAGCACGCCGTTACGTCTTCCCGCGATAGCTCCTTTATAATTAGCGTATCCGTGGAAAATACGGTTCATAATTCCCGTGCCTCGTGTTTCGGTTAAAAATTGGCTGTGATAACCGATTAACCCTCTAGACGGTCCGATAAACGTAACACGGCTTTTACCGCCGCCTGATGGTCTCATATCAGTCATGTCAGCTTTTCTAAGTGCTAAAGATTTTACGACCACTCCAACATAATCGTCATCAACGTCAACCTGGATTTCTTCCATAGGTTCTTGCTTGTTACCTTTCCCATCGGTTTGGAATAATACTTCGGGTCTACTTATAGATAACTCAAACCCTTCGCGACGCATAGTTTCGATTAAGATACCAAGCTGTAATTCTCCTCGTCCCGCAACTTGGAAAGCATTTTTTTCAGCTGCTTCGGTAACTTTTAGTGCCACGTTACTCTCAATCTCACGCATTAACCTCGCTCCAATCAAGCTTGATGTAACTTTTGTCCCTTCACTTCCTGCAAGCGGTGAGTCATTAACGCTAAAAGTCATGGATAAAGTTGGGGGGTCAATAGGTAGAGATGGTACAGCTTCGGTTACTTCAGGTGAGCAGATAGTATCGGCAACATTGGCGTTTTCCACCCCTGCTACGGCAATAATATCACCAGCTATAGCCTCATCTATAGCGATTCTCTCTAAGCCTCTAAAGGCTAATATTTTAGTGATACGTCCGGTTTCAAGTACTTTATTCTCACGATTTAATACTTTTATGTTTTGGTTGATTTTGACAGTGCCGTTTTGTACACGCCCTGTTAGAACTCTCCCAAAGAAAGAATTATATTCTCTAGTAGTAATAAGCATAGAAAACGGTGCTTTATCATCGGCTGCAGGCGTAGGTACATGTGTTACTATTAGGTCGAAAAGCGGAGCTAAATCATCTGCTAAATTATCTAAAGGATTTATTTTATCATCAAAGTTTAAAGATGCTCTGCCTGCTCTACCTGATGCATAGACTATAGGGAAATCAAGCTGGTCGTTATTTGCCTCGAGTGCAACAAATAGCTCGAATACTTCTTCGATAACTTCTTTAATTCTTTGGTCGTCTCTATCGATTTTATTAATAACAACGATAGGTTTTAAGTTGAGCTTTAAAGCTTTAGAAAGCACGAATTTTGTTTGCGGCATTGGTCCTTCAGAAGCGTCGACAAGTAGCACGACACCGTCAACCATACTTAATATGCGTTCTACTTCACCGCCAAAATCAGCATGCCCAGGTGTATCAACGATATTAATACGGATATCGTTCCACATAAGAGCAGTGCATTTGGCTAGTATTGTTATTCCACGCTCACGCTCAAGATCATTAGAGTCCATAGCACGCTCGGCTACTGCTTGGTTAGCCCTAAATGTCCCGCTTTGTTTAAGCATATTATCAACAAGGGTAGTTTTCCCATGATCAACGTGGGCAATAATTGCTATATTACGAATAGGTGTCATCTTTAAAAACTCTCACAAGTGTACAATAGTATTCCGTATTATACACTAAAATACCAAAAAATAGAATCAAGTTCTTGAAAAATAAATTGGTTTAACTGCAGAATAAAAATTACTGAGAATATTTAAACTTTAAAATAAGAGAAATTAATGAACTATAATATAGCACTATTTATATTTGATTTTGACGGTACTTGAGTTAATGGGGCATTCGCATAATTATATAGGGGAGAGGTTAGGAGGCTTAATAGCACGTAATATACAAAATCGCTTTTTTAGCGCATATGAGGACCGTGCTAAAGAAATAGCTAGGCTTGAACCAAAATTCATTATAGAGCTGATGGAGAAATTGCTAGATAGTGATTAATTTAGGTGCGAACAATGAAGAGCAATTAGTAAGTCTTTTTAAGAATATGATATTATCTGGTCATAAAATAGCTATAGCATCATTTAATGATTATCATCATGCTGTAAAATATGCATTAGAAACCTTACTGGGACAGGAAGATGCAGCAAAAATTTATATCAAATCAGCTTGACCTTCTAATAATTTTTAAGAAATACAAATTTTGTACTAAAAAAGAATATATAAGAAAAATAACTAATAATACTGGAGTAACTAATACAAAAAATGTATTTTTCATGGATGATGATATTAAATATGTCAATGCTGCAAAATACTATGGTATTACAGAAGTTTTGGTTGAGAATAAAGGAAAAGAGCATATTCATAAAGCTTTTAATTTTTTATATGAATTTAATGAACAGCATGAAATTTATGTTGAGTGAAATTATCTTGATACTTCATCTCTTCTTAGTGAAAAAGATTTAAAGCAAAAAATAATAGAAAGTATTGGATTTTAACATTATTCTAAGTGATTATTATTCGGAACATACACCACATGGAAATGATAAGGTACTAACGTTAGGTGACGATTAAGTTTTTAATGATAGACAAATCACCTGATGTGATTTATTCTTGGATTAATAGATGGGTTGCTCCAATGTTATTCCCGCGTAGACTGGAATCCAGCGTAAAGCGAGCTTTTAATTTCAAAAATTTGCTGCAGTGATACATTGTTTCTGGATCCACGCCTACGCGGGAATGACATCATTCAATATAGCGCTTAAGTCTAAATTATAGGACCAAAGATGATATACCGCATATTATGTTTATGCATATTCATAATAAATTTCTCAATGATTACGGAGGCACAAAATGTGCCGATTAAAGAAGATAATTTTAAAGTTAGAGTAGCTGTTGCTGATGTCCAATCTATATTGGAAGGTTCGATAGCTATAAAAGATTTACGTAATAAAATTGAAAAGCTTAATAATAAAATTCAAGAGGATATTGCAGCAAAAGAAGCAGAATTTAAACCGCTGGAAGAGAAGTTGCTAAATGAGCGTTCTAATTTAAGTGAAACCGAATTTGAGCATAAAGTAAACGAATTTAATGCAAAAGTTAGCCACGTTAGAAAAGAAATTCAGATTAAGAAAACAAAGCTTGAACAAGCACACGCTGAGGCTATGAGTATAGTCCATGAAACAACTATCACAATAATTAGTGAACTTGCCGAGAAATATAACCTTAATTTGGTAATTCCAAGTGCTCAAGTCTTATATGCCAAAAATAATTTGAATATAACTTCCGAAGTAACTTTTATGTTGAATGAAAGGTTAAAAGAAGTAATGATAAACTATTGATTGTATTGTATATGTCATTCTTGTCTACGCTGGGATAACATAGGACATAACAACACTATTATTTAACAAGAGTATTTAATATGGCAGAATTTACACCGATTACAATTGCATACGGGGACGGTATAGGTCCTGAAATAATGGAGGCAGTGCTTTATATATTACGTAAAGCTGAGGCTCGTATTCGCTTAGAAACCATTGAAGTAGGTGAAAAGCTTTACAAGAAGCATTATACTGCAGGCATAAGCGAAGAAAGTTGGGAATCAATACAACGTACCGGTATTATACTTAAAGCCCCGATTACTACCCCGCAAGGTGGAGGATATAAAAGTTTAAACGTCACGATTCGTAAAACATTACAGCTTTTTGCTAATATTCGTCCTTCTGTTTCGTTTCATCCTTTTACTAGAACTCTGCATCCAAATTTAAATCTAACTATTATACGTGAGAATGAGGAAGATTTATACGCAGGTATAGAATACCGCCAAACGCATAATATTTATGAATCAATAAAGTTGATAAGTCATACTGGTTGTGAAAAAATTATTAGATATGCTTTTGAATATGCAGTAAAAAATAACCGTAAAAAAGTCACGTGCTTAAGCAAAGATAATATTATGAAATTTTCCGATGGTGTCTTTCATAAAGTATTTAATGAGATTGCAAAAGAATATCCACAAATTAGTAACGAGCATTATATTATCGATATCGGAACTGCAAGGCTTTCTACCAAACCGGAAATATTTGACGTTATCGTGACTTCTAATCTATACGGTGATATCATATCCGATGTAGCTGCTGAAATTTCAGGCTCGGTAGGTTTAGCCGGTTCTGCAAATATTGGGCAGCATTATGCGATGTTTGAAGCAGTACATGGAAGTGCTCCCAATATTGCCGGTAAAGATATTGCAAATCCGTCAGGGCTGTTAAATGCTGCTATAATGATGCTAGTACATATAGGACAGGGTGATATCGCTACATTAATCGAAAATGCTTGGAAAAAAACTATAGAGGATGGAGTTCATACAGCCGATATATATAATCAGCAGAATTCTAGTAAAAAAGTTGGTACAAAAGAATTTGCTGAAGAAGTAACGAAAAGATTAGGAAAGATACCGACAAAGCTACCTAGAGCAGATTATCCGTTAATTGCCGAGAAACAAGAAAGTAATATAGACTATAAAATTGATACTAAAGAGGTTAAGAAATTGGTTGGTACAGATATATTTGTGAATATTAATGTATCTTCCGCTCACGATATAGCAGATACAGTTAATAAGCTTGAGCTTGGTAATGTTGAGTTAAAAACAATCTCGTCAAAAGGATTAAAATTGTGGCCCCGTGATACAAGGTTTGAAACTGTTTCCGATCATTGGTGTTGTCGTTTTATGAATAAAGACGGCACAGAAATAAAGCATTTAGATATAACAAGATTGCTTGAAGCTTTAAGCAAAGCAAATATCGATTTTATCAAAGTAGAGAATTTATTTGAGTTTGACGGGGTGGCAGGGTATAGTTTGGCTCAAGGTGAGTGATATACTCGATCAACTTCAAAAATTGGCTACGTAATCCTACAAGTACTGAGGTGCTCACGTGTTAAGTATATGCTCAGCTCCTCGTCTTGTGGATTCCTTGCTCTTTTTGAAGTTGATCGAGTATATCAATGCTAAATAATTAATAAGATTAACAAAAATGATATTATATTATATCGGAATTTTATTAGTAATGATTGGATTATTTGCTATATTTTCAGGGATAATCGGTTTTTTTAGATTTCCTGATTTTTATACTAAATTACATGCAGCAAGTGTTATTGAGAGTTTTGGAGTGCCTGTTTGCTTAATAGGTTTTGCGTGCATTGAATCAGATATTGTTAACTCTGGTAAATTAATTTTAGCGGCTTTGTTGATTTTTCTACTAAATCCAGTAGCAACCCATGCACTCGGTAAAGCATCGTTACTTTCGATGTCATTTCTGCGAAAGCAGGAATCCAGAAAAAAATTTAAAAAGACTGGATTCCCGCTTTCACTGGAATGACATTAGACTATACAGTTAACCCCTTATAAAACTAATGAAAACAGCTTTAAATTTTGATCTCGGCAATTATCTACTTAACTTAATTGCTTTTTTATTGATTTTAATATCCATAAAAATAATTTTTGCTAAAGATTTACTAAACTCAGTGATTGCTACTTCTATATTTAGCTTATTAATCAGTGTATCTTATCTTATGATGGATGCTCCTGATGTCGCTATGACTGAAGCTGCAATAGGAAGTTGCTTATCAACATGCGTATATTTGAATTTGTTACGCAAATTACCTTCTGATTTAAAGAATATAGAGAGAACTAATGTTATTGCCACAAGTTTAATATGTTTATTATTTGTAGTAATTCTTACTTATATTGGGTTAGAATTACCGAGTTACGGTGATGATAATGCTCCTCTTCATATATATTCAAGTAAATATTATATAGAAAATACCTCTAGAGATATAGGAATACCTTCCCTTGTTGCAGCTATTCTTGCAAGCTATCGTGGATATGATACTTTATGTGAAACTAGCGTAATTTTAATTGCAGGAATTGCTGTGCTGTTAGTATCCTCACAGGAGGGTGTCATCCCGTGGCTTGACCACGGTATCTCAGGACACGGAATGAAATACAGGATTCTGCGATCAAGTCGCGTGATGACAAATCCGATAATAAAATATATAACTAGTTTTATAATACCTTATATAATTTTATATAGTATATATATTCAGCTTAACGGTGAGTCTTCGCCTGGTGGTGGGTTTCAAGCAGGTGTTATATTTGCATCTAGCCTTATTGCGTATGATTTAGTTTACGGTCATCGAAAATTAAGCAGATATTTTCCTCCTAACGTGCTAATTTGTATTGCTGTTTTAGGTGTAGCAATATATGCAATTGTAGGAACAATATCGCTATTTTTTAACGATAATTATTTAAATTATGATTCGTTAACAAATTTTATCAATGATCAGTTACTTGCTCATCATATCGCTATAGTTATTGTTGAAATTGGTATCGGTTTAACTGTCGCAGCTATTATGTATTTAATTTACAACGTATTTAACTGTATACTTGATGAACTTTAAGGATTGGCTACGTCGTTTTATAATCATCAATGATGTTCACTAGTTATACGCTCCGCTCATTGACTTATCAACTCCTTGCTCTTTTTAAAGTTGATCTTCGTCTACTAAATAGAGAGTAGAATATGTTTTTATTAATTAAGCGTGAATTTATAGTGCAGAATCGTATTAATAATATAATTAAATATATAGTTATATTTTGTTTATTTTGCATAATTAGTACTGTTTTAATTAACAGCGAGAAAGATATTAACAAATTCGGTTTAATTTTTTCAGTAATTTGTTTATTAATTTCATTAATAGGTTTTTCTGCGGTGATCTTTAAATATGATTTGGAAGACGGGAGCTTAGAGTTATTATTATCAATTGTTAGTTATGAAAAAATTATATTAGCTAAATTTTGTGCTATATTTATCAGTAGTACGGTAGGGCTGCTTTTTGTTTTACCAATTATTTATGTTTTTTTTGATCAAACTTTGCTTGAGATAATATTTTTCTTTATTAGCGTATGGATTATGTTAGTTTTATCAAGTAGTTTAGTAGTTTTATCCGGTAGTGTGCAATGTTATTTTAGGAAGAATGCTAACTTTGTCGGTACGTTTGTCATGCCGTTATTAATGCCGAATATTATAATGACAGGCTTAATATTACAAGATAATAACTTACAATTAATTTTTATTATGATAGGAATTAATTTAGTATTTTTACCGATTTCATTCTTCTTGAGTGCCTATTTAATTAAAAATATTTATAATATTACGTGATTTTGCTTTATTTTTACTAATGTAGTGATATAAAATAAAGATGAATATGATTAATAAATTTTTTTGAGAAAAATATATGTGGTATGCTTTACGAAGGTTAATTGCAGCAAATCCTATGGGATTTTTTCTGTGGTCTATTATCACTAAATGGTATTTAATTATATCCGTTGCTTCCTTAATTACTTTATATTATACAGTATTGGGCTTAAAAAAAATTGGATTTATAGATTATTTTACTGAAACTACAGTTGAGATATTAGATACAACTAAAGCAGTTGCTCAAAATTGTACTACAAAACTCGGTCCTAATTGGAATTATTTAGTTAGTTTTTGGAATTGCTTAAGTAATCCTGTAGAATATAAGCATGAAGAAGGTACAGGAGCAAAGGTGCTAGAAAATGAAATAAATAAGCTTACACCAAGACAAGCAGATAGTGCTGCAGACGCTGAACGTCCTATAATAAATCCTTATGAAGAACTAGAAAATCCAAATAATCTTAATAATACCCAAAGTGGTAGTAATAATAATCGTTAATTTATGTCACTTTAATATTATATGTCGGATACTGAAGATAATACAAACAAACAAACAACACGTCGTGATTTTATGGTTCTAACTGCTAGTAGTGTTGCAGCAGTTGGGGCTGTTTGTACACTTTGGCCTCTAATGGACTCCTTAAACCCTTCCGCAGACGTGCTTGCTTTATCATCAATTGAGGTTGATCTATCAAATATTGCGGTAGGGCAAACAGTTACTGTTAAATGGCAAGGTAAACCGGTTTTTATCACTAACCGTACTCCTGATAAAATAGCCGAAGCAAGAGCTGTAAAGATGTCGGAGCTTATTGATCCTGAAACAGATGAAGCACGTGTGAAAGCAGGTCATGATAATTGGCTTGTGACGATTGGGATCTGTACTCATCTAGGTTGTGTGCCGCTTGCTGATCAAGGTGAATATGATGGATGGTTCTGTCCGTGTCATGGTTCACAATATGATTCTTCAGGTAGGGTTAGAAGAGGTCCTGCTCCTTTAAATTTAGCGGTGCCGCCTTATAGTTTTATTAGCGATAAAAAAATTAGAATCGGGTAGTTATTTATGAATGAAGATATTACCCCTAAAAAGCCTAATGCTACTAGAGTTCTTTCAAAATTAGCTTATAGAGGAGCATTTGAAGGAAACACAGAACACGGAACCGCAGGGTACAAAAGCGTACGTGAGGATGTGAGTGCCGGATTGACGCATAAATTACCTATAGCAGTAGAGTTTGGGAAGAACTCTATTGTTGAGTGGATAGATTATCGCCTACCGATTTTCTCTTTTCTAAAGCATTTTAGTCATTATCAAACTCCAAAAAATCTTAGCTATTTGTGGAATTTAGGCTCTATTGCCGGTATTGCGTTAGTAATTCAGATCATTACTGGTGTGGTGCTTGCTATGCACTATACGCCGCATGTTGATCATGCTTTCGATAGTGTTGAGAGAATCATGCGTAATGTTAATTACGGCTGGTTACTGCGTTATACTCATGCGGTAGGTGCATCGATGTTTTTTGCTGCCGTATACTTACACATAGCAAGAGGTTTGTATTACGGCTCTTATAAAGCTCCTAGGGAACTGATTTGGCATATCGGTATTATTATTTTTCTAACCATGATGGCTACTGCCTTTATGGGTTACGTGCTTCCTTGGGGGCAGATGAGCTACTGGGGTGCTACGGTAATTACTAATTTATTCTCGGCTATTCCTCTAATAGGGAAATCAATAGTTACGTGGTTATGGGGTGGCTTTTCCGTTGATAATCCAACATTAAATAGATTCTTCTCGCTGCATTATTTATTGCCGTTTATTATGGTCGCTCTTGTGATGCTGCATTTAGTAGCTCTGCATCAGCATGGTTCAAATAACCCAAAAGGTATAGATGTTAAAAGCCCTAAAGATACTATTCCGTTCCACCCTTATTATACCGTAAAGGATTTTGTCGGTTTCGGAGTTTATTTCATAATATTTGCCTATTTTATTTTTTACGAACCGAATTATTTAGGACATCCCGATAATTACGTTCCGGCAAATCCGTTAGTTACGCCTGCCCATATTGTTCCTGAATGGTATTTTCTACCGTTTTATGCGATCCTTAGAGCCGTACCGTCTAAGCTTGGTGGAGTGTTATTAATGTTCGGAAGTATATTCGTGTTATTCTTACTACCGTGGCTTGATATTTCAAAAATCAGAAGTAGCAATTATAGACCGATATATAGAATTGCTTTTTGGATCTTTATTGCAGATTGTTTATTGCTTGGTTATTTAGGCAGACAGCCGGCAGAAGAGCCGTATATTACAATTAGCCGCTTTGCTGCTTGTTATTACTTTGTCCATTTCTTAGTAGCACTCCCGCTGATAGGTAGATATGAGAAGCCACTGCCGCTACCGGAGGGGTTGTAATACTGTTATGATAATCGTCATTGCGAGGAGCGAAGCGACGCGGCAATTCAGAAAAAATAATAAAAAAATTCTGTAAATCAGACTTTTTTACTGGATTGCTTCGTCAATTACTTCGTAATTTTTCTTGCAATGACGGTTTGGATATCCGTGCAGATAATGTTATGCAGTAATGACATCGTCGCTAAGATATAAGAAAAATTTATGCAAACAAAACTACTTATCTCTATCATCATACTACTAACTTCGTGCTTAAGTTTAGCCAACGAAGAAGCATTACATCCTAAAAAGATGCAATGGTCGTTTGATGGCGTATTTGGCACAGTTAATCGTGCAGCAGCACAAAGAGGTTTTCAGGTCTATAAAGAAGTTTGTAGTATTTGCCACGGTTTAAACAATCTATATTACCGTAATCTTAAAGATATCGGCTTTTCAGATGATGAAATAAAAGAGATTGCCAAGGGCTATACGATAAAAGACGGACCTAATGATGATGGTGAGATGTTTGACCGTCACGCTCTTCCATCTGATCGTTTTGTACCTCCTTACCCTAATGAGCAAGCAGCAAGGGCAGCTAATAACGGAGCACATCCGCCTGATTTATCGCTGATAATAAAAGCACGTCATGACGGAGCTAATTATATATATTCTCTGCTTACTGGTTATACCGAACCGCCGGCAGATTTTAAGCTAATGCAAGGGGCTCATTATAATCCGTATTTCCCTAGCGAGCAAATAGCAATGCCGCCGCCGCTTAGAGATGGGCAGGTAACCTATATAGACGGTACTAACGCAAGCGTAGAGCAGATGTCGCATGATGTTGCAGTATTTCTACAATGGGCAGCTGAGCCGGAAATGGAACATCGTAAATCTATGGGTCTTAAAGTTATGATGTTTTTGGTAGTGTTTACTATCTTTTTCTATATTGCTAAAAATCGCATTTGGTCTAATCTGAAGTAGTTATTTAGTGGATCAATTTTCCTATTATTGGCGTTATTGCATGGATCATTAAACATGTTCGATGTCATTCCTTCAAAAGCAGGAATCCAATAATAATTGTCATACCGCTACTTGTGAGCTAGATCCAGTCGTTGTTAGTTTTTTTCTGGACCCACGTGGCCAAGCTACGTGGCGATGCCTAATGTGCTTTTGTCTGGATGTCTGCTTTTAGCTAAGAATGACATAGCCCATGCTGCCATTTTCTTTACTCTGTCTTAGTGCGGTAATTAATTTTTGCTATACTTATAATAAAATTTATAAAGATAGGTATTTATGATTACTTTACTTGCAGTAATAACAGGATTTATTAGTTCAATAATTCCTGAAATTTTAAAAATGTACAAAGATATTAACGACAAAAAACACGAGATAAATATTTTAGATCGTCAAATTACTAACAATAAACTAAATCAATCTAAAACTTGTACAGAGCTTCCCATATCGTAAGAAATGTCAGAGCGATATTCTCTTTATTCAACATATAGATCGGGTCTAAGTTGTGTTGATGCTTTAAACGGTTCGGTAAGACCCGTGCTTGCTTATAGCTTTGTTGCAATGTATGTAGGAGTTAACTATGTTCAATATAATCGGCCATGCTAGTTGAGTATTTAGATATATTATGGAATATTGAAGACCAAACTATTTTTGCATGGATTATTAGCTTTTATTTTGGGCAGCGTACTTTTAGCAAATTATTGAAGTATAAGACTTGAATTTTAAATAGATAATGTTATATATTTAAATATATAACTAATAAATGTGGAGATAGTACTATGTTAAAATATATTCCGGCTATAGGAGCTGTTATTTTATCTAGTAATATTGCAATCGCTAATAAGAATTATGATTCCAGTAGTGCAATGCCGCTGCGTCAGGTAGCAGATTTAATAGATAATCACATTACAAATATTGATCATTTATTTAAAAATAGATTACCGTTTTATGAGTCTAATAGTATAAAAAGCAATTTGATTACTAAAGATAAGCAGTATATTATTATTATGGAAGTACCTGGCTTTGATAAAAGTCAAATTAAGGTTAAAGTGAACGGCAATAGATTATTTATTACAGGGAATATAGAAGCAAAAAATAAAACTGATTATTCAGATAATTATATGAATAAAAATTTTAATTATGTAATATCATTATATGAAGATGTAGATCAGAAAAATATCTCTTCAAACCTTAAGAATGGAATACTTACTATTATTCTACCTCGTACTGAGATTAAAGAACAAGAAGCAAGAGAGATACCGATTAATTAATTGGCATTTAATTTTTCTGAAACAAACCCTTTCTCTACATGGTTAGGTAATTTGAGCAATGCTTGTTTTAAGTCGTTATAAGTGCCTGGGGTTTCAAATTTCCAATCAACTAAAATATTATAGGTTTGGTGTTATGAATAAAGAATAAGTCAAAATACCTGTGAACACGCGGAAAATGATAAGTATGGGCAACAATTGCAATTTCAGCGTTATTTAACTCGATGTTACCGTTTTCATGCTCTTTATATAGAGTTTTAGATTCTCCGGATGTATTAACCTACTCCTCATGTAAAGTGAATATATAAAAATTTTCTTTTAGATAATGGGTAATAATATTTTTAGCAGAAGATTCTTTGAGTCAGCGATTATCATAAGCCCCGCCGTTAAATAAAATTATCGGTCCGTATTTTTGTAATTTTTCATATTATCTATCAATTTATTTTCTAAATCTCATTCTATTATTTTACCTTGAATATCTAAAAATTCTAAATTATATCGGTCTTTTATAATTAATCTTGCTAAATCAGACTGTAATTCAGGTAAAGTATTAGAAAAGTGATTTATACCTTTTTCTCTGACCTTTCATGTAAATTACTTTTAATTTGCAAAGATAATACATTCCTTGACCAACCATTTTCAATGGTTTGTTGTGCATACCCAAATATTTTTTAGTTTTGAAAAAATAACAATATTATGCCCCCAAGGAAATTCTCCAACAGACTTGGAGAATTTGTTCATCGTTATATTCTTCAGCCAATTGCCTCATATAAGAAATATTTTGATATTATAATCCTTTCATTTTAGAAAATGCTTTACGCAAATCATCAGAAATATTTTGAATAACTTTTGCCCCCCATTTCTCTTTATTCTGATGTTCTAAAATTAGTTTTCCTATATTCCAATAAAGAACTATTAATTCTTTATTAACTGCTAAATGGGCTCTAATACTAGCTTTACTGATTTCTTGTTTAAAATTTTTAATTAAGTCAGTATATGATTCATTAATTGCTCATTGATTGTCACTAACTCTTACCGCCCGCATTCATAGCAAGGTTTGCTGAGACGAATTCTTCAAGGTCACCGTCAAGCACTCCTTTAGTGTCGGAAGTTTCGTAATCGGTGCGTAAATCTTTCACCATTTGGTAAGGATGTAGGATGTATGATCTAATTTGATATCCCCAGCTACTATCAGTTTTAGCAGCATTTTGCTCGTTAACGCTGTCTGTGCGTTTTTGCATTTCAAGCTCATAGAGTTTTGCTTGAAGCATCTTCATAGCTTGAGCTTTATTTTTATGTTGCGATCTATCGCTTTGACATTGTGTTACCGTACCGGTCGGTATATGGGTGATACGTACGGCAGAATCAGTAGTATTAACGTGCTGTCCGCCTGCTCCCGATGCTCTAAAAGTATCGATCCTTAAATCTTTATCCTCAATAGTAATTGCTATATTATCGTCAATTGCAGGGTATACCCAGCTACTTGCAAAGCTAGTCATTCTTTTACCTGCAGCATTAAACGGGGAAATACGTACCAGCCTATGAACTCCTGCTTCGGTTTTAAACCAGCCGTAAGCCCTCTTGCCTATTATCCTAATCGTGCATGATTTAATGCCTACTTCTTCGCCGTTAAGCATATTGATTATTTCGGTTTTAAAGCCGAGTCTTTCTGCAAAACGCAAATACATACGCATCATAATAGATGCCCAGTCGTGGCTTTCAGTTCCTCCTGCGCCAGCATTAATCTCTAAAAAACAGTTATTACCGTCCGCTTCACCTGAAAATAAACATTCGGTTTCAAATTTGGCAGCAAGGATGCTTAAATTTTTTAAGTCCTGTTCAATTTGTGAAAGTGTTTCTAAATCGTTTTCGGATGCAGCCATTTCTTCAAGTTCTAAAGCATCTTTTAAATTGGATTTGAGTTTATTAAAAGCATTTAGTTTTTCTTCTAGATTACTTTTTTCTCGCAGTAATGTTTGTGCGTTAGCCTGATCGTTCCATAAACTTGGATCGGCTGTTAATTCTTCTAGTTCTCTTAGTCTTTCAGTTGATGCTTCGACGTCAAAGTGACCTCCAAAGTAGTTCTAAAGATTGCTCAATTTTTTTTACGTAATTTTCTATTTCGGCTCTCATTATTTTTTACTGTTATAAATTTGGAGTTTGTTATATATTATCGTGGTTTAGTGTCATACCGTGGCTTGATCACGATATCTTGTATCACAGTTTGTGTCCTGAGATTCCACGATCAAGTTGTGGGACGGTACCGCTCCAACAAGCAAACGCAAATTATATCACAATAATTATGAAGAATCAAAAATATATACGGAATTTCTCAATAATTGCCCATATCGATCATGGTAAATCTACGTTAGCTGATAGGTTAATTGAGCATTGCGGTGGGCTTCAGGCTAGAGAAATGAGAACGCAAGTGCTAGATTCTATGGATATCGAAAAAGAGCGAGGTATAACTATTAAAGCACAAACCGTGCGGCTTGTATATAAAGCTAAAGACGGTAATACCTATTATTTGAATCTAATGGACACTCCTGGGCATGTCGATTTTGCTTATGAGGTCAGCAGGTCGCTTGCTGCTTGCGAAGGCTCATTGTTGGTAGTTGATAGTACGCAAGGAGTAGAAGCCCAAACGCTTGCCAATGTTTATCAAGCAATTGAGCATGATCATGAAATTGTACCGGTGCTTAACAAGATTGATTTGCCAGCGTCAGAACCTGAGCAGGTTAAGCAGCAAATAGAGGATATAATCGGAATTGATGCAAGTGAAGCTGTGCTAATCTCTGCCAAAAGCGGTATAGGAATTGATTTAGTTCTAGAAGCAATAGTCAATAAATTACATCCACCAAAAGAAAGTAGCACAGATATCTTAAAAGCGTTACTTGTCGATAGTTGGTATGATCCTTATCTTGGGGTAGTTATTTTAGTACGTATTATTGATGGGACTTTACGTAAAAACATGCGGATTAAAATGATGGCTACCAATTCTGTTTATACCGTTGAGAATGTCGGCTTTTTTACTCCGAAAAAACATATTTCGGATGTTTTATATGCAGGTGAAATCGGTTTTGTTACTGCTTCTATAAAGCAAGTAGCTGATTGTAAAGTCGGGGATACTATCACTGATGAGAAGAAACCTTGTGAGCAAGCACTTCCCGGCTTTAAGCCGAACCTACCTGTAGTGTTTTGTGGGCTTTATCCGACAGATAGTTCAGAGTTTGAACATCTAAAGGATTCGCTAGCTAAATTACGTCTTAATGATGCTAGTTTTGAGTATGAAATGGAAAGCTCTTCAGCTCTTGGAGTAGGTTTTAGGTGCGGTTTTTTAGGGCTATTACATTTAGAGATAATCCAAGAACGTTTAAGTAGGGAATTCGATTTAGATTTAATCACTACTGCTCCAAGCGTGGTATATAAAATTCATATGAGGTATGGTGAGAGCTTGGAGATTCATAACCCCGCAGATTTACCTGATTTGCAAAAAATCGAATCGATGGAAGAGCCATGGATTAAGGCAACTATAATGGTGCCTGATGAGTTTTTAGGTGCAGTATTATCGCTTTGTACAGAAAAAAGAGGTGTGCAACTTGATCATAGCTATATAGCGAATAGAGCTAAAATAGTTTATAAATTACCGCTAAATGAGATAGTTTACGATTTTTACGATCGTTTAAAAAGCTGCTCTAAAGGTTATGCAAGTTTTGAATGGCAAATAGATGTTTATGAACCTTCTGAGCTTGTTAAGCTTGGTATCCTGGTTAACGGCGAGGTAATTGATGCATTATCGACAATCGTACACCGCTCACGTGCCGAGCAAAGGGGTAAGGTGTTATGCGTAAGGTTAAAGGATTTAATACCAAGACAGCAGATCGATATAGCCATTCAGGCAAGTATCGGTAGCCGTATTATTGCTCGTGAGACTATTAAAGCACTACGTAAAGATGTTTTATCAAAATGTTACGGCGGTGATATAAGCCGTAAACGTAAACTACTTGAGAAGCAAAAAGCAGGTAAAAAGAGAATGAGACAGTACGGTAATATAGAAATCCCGCAATCTGCATTTATCGCCGCTTTAAAAATAGGTGATGAATAGATGGAAACTATATTTTTAGAAGTAATTTGTACGTCGCTCTGTTACTCGAATGCTCATATACATTTGAGTACGTTGCAGTTCGAAGTGAAGTGTCGGTGTAGGTATTCTTCTCTAAATCTTCGTTTTTGCAGATGTAATAAACTTTTTTTATTTTGTATAAAGAAAACGCTAGACGTTATAGAAAAGATTTGTTATAAGGAGTTGTCTGAAATTTTTTAGATATTTTCACTTATTCCTTATTCCTCGGTAGCTCAGTGGTAGAGCAAACGGCTGTTAACCGTTTGGTCGCTGGTTCGAGTCCGGCCCGGGGAGCCATTCCTCGATTTAAGACAAATTTACGAATGAATCAAACGGCAAATGCAGCACAAAGTTAAGCTTTCTGCCTGTTAATTTAACTATCGAAAACACAGTTGGTACAGCCAAATTTATTTGGGAGAGCTATAGTAGAGAGTCAGGGTTCGGCTATTTAAGCGGCTACAAAGTCGGTACGACTCACCAAATGCCAGTGGATACATTATTATTCGGTAATTTTGCTGATTTAATTATCGGACAATGTGGCGTATTAGACGTACTAGTTGACCATTATGCTCTTGGCACAAGTGGTGGCATAAGAATAAAACTTATGCAAGATACCGACATTGCCATCATACACACTGAATCCTTTGCGGTTGCTCAGAGATAACTAACTTGCTATGCCTAGTTACTGCCATTGTACGAATACGATTTTTAATATGAGGTCATTCGTTACGTTGTGCTAATTTTAAATCATATCTTGCTTGTAAATTGATCAATAACTGAGCTGAAGTTTAAAAATATTGTCTGAGTCTAAGTGCAATATCAGCCGTAATGGTTCGTTTGCCATGCACTATAGCGTGAATACGGCTAGGCGGTACATCAATATCACGAGCTAAATTTAAACTTGTTTGTGCTTTCTCATAGTCGATTATAAATTCTTTATACACAATTAAAGTGTAAAGGAATGTATACTATTAAAATAAAAGTCAATTTGTGCAGTATTGAAAATGCAGTAGCTCAAGAATATTATTGCAAGAATTTACTTATTTGAGAAAGCAGTATTGGGGCAATCATTTTTGGGCTAGAGGTTATATGGCAGTTAATTTAGGTAATATTACTGATGAAATGATACAGCAGTATATTGATGAGCAAGAAGGTGAAACTATTAATGATGACCTATTTCTAATCGATTACACTTCTATTTATAACATCTCAGCTTATAGCTGAGAGTTGTTTAGTTTATGTTATCAATATAATTGAACTAGTTTAAAGTGGTATGTCCGTGTACCTGAGCATTCATCACAAGTCCAAAGCCTATTAGTATGGATGCGATCATTGTGCCGCCGTAAGAAATAAACGGTAAGGGTACACCTACTACAGGAAGCAAGCCCATAACCATAGCTATATTAATAAATACGTGACTAAATAAAATCGAATTAATACCTATTACCATTAATTTACTAAAAATCTCTCGGCAATTTGCGGCAATTAATAAAGAAATAGTTATAAGTGCAAAATATAATACTAATAAAAATATTCCTCCTATAAATCCGAACTCTTCGGCAAAGGTAGCAAAGATAAAGTCTGTTTGATGTTCGGGAAGAAAATTTAAATGACTTTGACTGCCATGATTTAAACCGCGTCCAAATAGGCCACCTGAACCTATAGCGATTTTAGACTGAATAATATTATAACTAGCACCGCGCGGATCATGTTCTGGATCTAAGAAAACCATCACTCGTTTTTTTTGATAATCATACATCATATTCCAAGCAATAGGCAGGCTAATAAGAGCAGCGAGAGCTATTATTATAAAATATTTTATTCTAAAACCTGCAGCAAAAAATATAACGGCCGCAACAATTAAAACAATCATTCCCGTACCTAAATCAGGTTCTCTAATTATTAAAAAAGCCGGTATTAAAACTCCTATAATTGGTATGATAACTTTATGGAATTTTCTTAGATCATCAATTGTTAGTGAATGGAAATACCTTGCAAGCATTAGTACAACGGCAATTTTTATCGGTTCGGAAGGCTGAAGCTTAACGATACCGATATCGATCCATCTTTTTCCGCCCATGGCAGTTGAGCCAAAAAGCTCCACGGCTACTAGTAAAGCGAGTACGCAAAAATAAAAGATATACGATAGCCTAAATATTATTCGCAAATCAAGTAATGCAATAATAATGGCTAAAGGCAAGAATATACAAAAATTTATAATTTGTTTGTAAGCCCAAGGCTGCAAATGGCTATTCGCTGCAGAATAAAGTACAATGAAACTAATACAGCAAATTAAGATGATTAGTAAAATTAAAGTGAGTGGTAATTTTTGTAATTGTTCTAGATAGTTTTTATTCATTGTTTTTTATATTTATTCTGTCATACTGTGGCTTGTCAACGGTATCAAGTCTTGTTTATGTTTTTTTGGATCCCGCGATCAAGTCGCGGGATTACAATAAAATCTTTAAACCTTCACATCAAAGATCTTAAAAATAAATACTAATTCGTCAGTTATCTCTTTCAAATAATCAAAGCGACCGACGGAACCTTTATGCCCTGTATCCATATTTGTTTTTAATAATAAAGGATTATTGTCAGTTTTTAGATCCCGTAATTTTGCTACCCATTTAGCCGGTTCCCAGTAACCGACTCGTGGGTCGGATATACCACAAGTAATGAATATAGCAGGGTAGTCTTGTACTTTTACGTTATCATAAGGGGAATATGATTTAATATATTCAAAATATTCTTTCTCTTTCGGATTACCCCATTCATTATATTCCAAGAGAGTTAACGGTAAGCGTTCATCAAGCATGGTACTCAAAACATCAACAAATGGTACATGAGCGACTGCCGCTCTATAAATTTCTGGTTTTTCGTTTAGTACGTAACCGATTAACATACCGCCGGCACTACAGCCCATTATTACTATATTGTTGTTACTTGTATATTTTTCTTTAATTAAAGCTCTACTACACGCTATAAAATCTTCAAAGGTTCTTTTTTTAGTTAAAAACTTAGCTGATTCATACCAATCATGACCTAAATCATCGCCGCCTCTAATATGCACAACCGCATAAATAAAACCACGATTTGCAAGCGTTACTGCCATGTTGCTAAAATTAACAGGCATGCTAATCCCGTAAGCTCCGTAACCCATTAAATATAAAGGATTTGAGCCATCTTTTTTAAATAAAGATTTTTTATAAAACAAGGTGATAGGTACTTTTACATCTTCATTATCTGCAAATATTCTCTCTACTTTATATTCTTTCGTATTAAATCCTGAAGGTATTTCTTGGGTCTTTAATATCACTAATGCATTGTTATCAAAATCGTAGCTATAAGTGGTATTTGGTATTGCTAGAGAAGAGTAGTCTACTCTGATATCGTCTTCCTCAAAGTTTGTAGAAAAACTATTTGCTTGGAAACTCTCGTCATGAAAGTGAATTATTTTTTCTTGTAAATTGTTAAATTGCTTTATTTTAATTAGCGGTAAACCTTGGTCACGATAATTTAAGATTAAATAATTATTTGTAACATCAAAGCTTTTTAAATATTTGTCCTGTTCTTCTTTAATATAAATATCATCCCAGCTAGTATTTTCAAAATTATTTATCGGCAGTTTTACAGCATGGAAATTTTTAGCTTTATAATTAGTTTTAATATAAAAATAATCGCCATTATGTTCTATGTCATAGAATATTTTATTTTCTGCGGCTCGTACTAATTTAGGCGTAAAACTATCATCCTGCATAGAAATTACGTAAATTTCATTTTCATTATGATCGCCTGAATTTATAAAAATATATTCATGACTTGCTGATTTCTTGCAGCTGATAAAATGAAGAGGGTTTTTTACCTCGAATATTAATTTGTCCTGAGTAATATCTTCCCCTAAACGATGGAACATTATCTTATCCCAGCGTTGATTCTCATTAATAGTAATATAGAAAAAGCCGTTTAGTTGTTCATGCCAAATCACAGTAGGAGCAACATCCTGTACTTCATCAGGTAAGTATTTTTGTTCTTTAAGATTGTATATTTTGATATTGTATTGCTCATTACCTGTAAAATCAACGCTATAAGATATTAAAGTTTGATCAGGTGACATTGCAATCTTAGCAACATCGGTAAAACCACTATTTGAAGCAAGAAGGTTAACATCTAATATTACTTCTTCTTCTGCTTCCATACTATTATGCTTCCGGCAATATATAGGATAATTTTTATTCCATACTACTCTATGGTAATAGTAATAATCTTTTTTCTTAATGTATACCGATTCATCGTCTAATTTGACTCGTCCTCTTAATTCTTCAAAAATCTTTTCCTTATCCTTTTGTAGATCGGAAAAGAAATTTTCGGTATATTTATTCTCGGCTTTTAAGTAATCTAAAATTTTAGAGTCTGCTACATTTGGCCATTTAGGATCACGCAGCCATTGATAATAATCGTTTATTGTTTGTCCGTGGGCTTTAAAGCTGTAATTTTGTTTATTTGCTATGGGTGGTTTCATGTTTTTTATTGTTTTGAGTGTCATACCGTGGTCAAGCCATAGTATGACAGAGTGTTAAAATCAAACCAATTAATAGAAATAATACAATAAATATAGCAGTTTGCTGATTATGCCAAGCAGGTATTTTGCTTGAAATATTATTCCAAATAACCTTAAAATTAAGATATTTTTCTCCATCTTCGTTACTGTCTGTTGTGTATTTATATTTATCGATACTGAAATAGATCATTTTTTCGATATATTGGTATAAGTCAAGATTGATATTTTCTGTTGAAATGCGTGGTATTTGTCTAAAAATTAAAGCCAATAATATTGAGATTGCAAGGATAACTAGTTTAAAATTAGCAGTATGTGATATTTGAACAGGGTAGAATAAACATACAGATAAAGTTATGATGCACGAGGAGAGGTAGGTTATTGGTGTAATACCGCGACTTGATCGCGTTATCCATAAATATTTATTATCATTGTTTATTTTTTTTCTGGATCCATCGACTTGATCGCGGTATGACAAATTGTATAAACTCTCCATCAACAACCCAAATAACACGGTACAAGTTGCTATCTTGGAAAATATAATAATATTATTTGTCTCTAAAAGATTGGCAATTCCGTCTTTGATATAAGAAGAATTAATAGGCAGTATAGATGTATATATTAATATGCTAACTACAAACCCACCTAATAAAATCAAATTAATTTGAGTATTCTGAAGATCTTGGTAATTTTTAATACTGTATTCATCTTCTATATAAGTAAAATATAAAGCAAATAACCCATTATATAGTATATGTATGAATATAAAGCTTGTAATAAGATAAGCTATGTTTGGAGAATTTATACTAATAGCTGCTAATATAAAACCAAGCTGCGAAACTGTAAGATAGCATATTAATCGTTTAAGGTTTTTCTCAATTAGAGAAAATACTAACCCGTAAATAATCATTAATATTCCAAAAAACTTAAGTATCTCAAGACCGCTAAATAATTTTAAAATGATAATTAAAGTAACTTTAGTAGTAAAACTAATTAAATATACAACACCGCTACTTGAAGCTGCAGTATAGCAATTAACCACCCAACCGTTTACAAAGATAATCGAAGCATTGATCACACAACCTGCAAGTATAAATATCGCCGGTAACTCAAAATTATTTACTGATTCAGTTAAAGAAGTAAAGGCAATATTACCTGTTGTTTGGATTAGAAGAGTCATACCGATTAAGATTAGCCCACTGCTGAATAAATGAGTGAGAAAATATTGACGAGCCGGTTTTATCTTTAATTGGTTACAAAAAACAATTATGCAAGCAAAAACCGTCATGAATTCAAGCGAGATTATCATAGAAATAAAATCAGCCGCAAATACGCATATAATAGAGGATAAACAGTATAAACTACCTATTAGCGTCTCAAATTTTCTATTTTGGGAAATTGTATAAAGATTTAAGATAGCAGTGACAATGAGAAATGCTAAGGCTATTAGCTGATTTTGTGGGTTAAAATCAAACATCAGCTCAAAATTAGTAATCGGAAATGTAAATCTGGTATTTTGAATAAACATTTTAATCTTTAGAAGAAACTGTTAAAACCTCTATTCCTTGAACCTTTTTAAAGTCTTTGACATTTAGAGTGAACAAAGGATAACAATGCGTTATTGCCGTTGTATCAATTATCATGTCATTAGTATCGATAGTTATTTTTTCTTTACGTAAATTGTCTATAATTTTTGCATATATACGGGCTTCTTCAGTCTTCAAATGTAATATTATAAGTGAATTGATTATATATGCGATAAAAACTAAACGTTTAATACGTTTATTTTCATTATCGGCTCTATCTGCACCTATTAATAATTCCGTTAAAATATAGGACTAATATAGCATTGTTCATATTCTCCTAGTACCTTATAGGCTAATCTACCTCTCTCTAAATCCACTAATATAGAGGTATCAATCACTACTTCCATGTATCATCTTTTTTAAAATCACACTTTTGACGTGCTTCACACACGACTTTTTTAAATTGTGTGGCATCATCATGATCTAATATAGGCGCATGCTTAAAAAACTCTTTTAACGTTTTTTGTGGTTTGTCAGCTGCATGTACAGCTGTAATTCTTGATACGATATTGTTCCATTTTTAAACATCAAAACTCTCACCTTTATATTAAATTCTGTTCATAATATCTGAAAAAGATCGTACAAATTCTGCTGCTCTAATAATTTGTGCCATATTTATCCTAAAAAAATTGCATACTATGTTATTATATGTCAATACATCAATTATGTAAATACATATTTATGTAATGTAAGCTAAAAATTCTCTAATTAAGATTTGAATAAAATAGAAGAGAGTTACAGCACAGCAGCAAATTATTATACTGATTTGCATAGAGTATGGGAGTTGTTTTGTTACGCTAGATTCTACCAAAGAAGGTTTATAAATAGAGCTTAATATTTTGAGAAGGTAAATGCTTGAGAGTATACTACTAGCTATTACGACAATCATAACGATAATTTGATTTTGTTCGCTTGCGGCAAGTAAGATTGAGAATTTGCTAATAAATCCGCTAAAGATAGGTATACCGATTATCGATAATGAAGAGATCAATATCACAAAAGAAATTAAAGGCAATTCTTTGGATGTGCCATGTAAATTCTGTACTTGATCGGTTTTCTTTAAACTGTAAATACTTCCCATACTATAAAATAAGCAGATTTTTGTAAAAGAATGTGAAACTAAATGTAGTATTGCGGCTCCAAGTGCCTTAGGTGTGAGCATGAAAGCACTAAGTAAGGCAAGGCTTAATTGGTTCATAGTGGAGTAGGCGAGTATTTTTTTAATATTATCCGTGCCTAGTGCTTTGAGTGAGCTATAAAATATGCTGACTATTGGTATGAAAATTAACCAGTTAAACTCGGCAAATATCGTTTGTAAATACGATAAACCGAATATATATAATAGGATTTTGTAAACACAAAATAATCCGGTTTTTACCACTATTACAGCATGCAGTAAGCTACTAACGGGGTAATGTGCAACCATTGCGGCAGGAAGCCATGAATGCACCGGAAAAATTGCAGTTTTGGCAATACCGAAAATAAACATTAATAATAAAATAATTGACTGGTTTTTGGAAAAATAATTTTCTATTAAGCTGCCGCTTGCAAAATCCCCATTACCGGTTTTAGTATAAATAATTATCACTGCCGGTAAAAATAATATTGTGGCATAAATCATCAGAATTTTTATATATTTATATAACCCGCTAAGTATTATTTTATTTCTAGTGTGTCCTATTAAAAAAGCTGTAGAAATAGTTAAAAGCTCGTAGCAAATAAACATCGTGAATAAATTGCTAGATAAAGCAATTAAAACACCGATTAGAATAGTTAAGTTAAAGAAAAATAAGAATCTCGAAGAGTGTTCTATATTATTAACAGCAAGATATTTTGGAGTATAAAGTACAGCACAAATCCATAAAAAGCCTATTAAGCTCAAGAATATGAGCCCTGAGGGTTCAAGATGAAATCCTATAGAGTAATTACCGAATATATTAAATTCAAAGCCTGCTCTAATACCTTGTAAAAACAACAAGTCTATAATTAAAATATTACCGAAGAAAAAAATAGCGATAATAATAAGCAAAAAATTACGTATAAAACTATCTTTTTTAGTGGCATACGGACTGGTTAAGTTTAATGCACAAACTAGCAAAGTTGATAGAATCAAAAGACTCGGAGTAGTAAATTGTGTAATCATGTTTTTCCTTGTTACCTAGTTTGCTTGACCTTATAGTATCGGGCAGTTTTGAAAATCCCTGTCATTGCGAGGAAAAACTGTAAGTTTTGACAAAGCAATCAAGTACACAATTCTGTAAATCAGAATTTTATTGTTGTTCTGGATTGATGCAGCAACTTTGTGGCTTCGCAATGGCTGCCTATAGTATCCACTCAACAACTTCTCCTCGCAATAAGGTTAATTAATTTTTCCAAAAAGTAACTTTCACCATTTTATAATGATAAAATAGTGATCCTACGGAGCTGAGTAAGATTAGAACAAAATCTAATAATAGTTTTTGTCTAAATAATAATTCGAGAATATTTATTTTGATAAAAAATAATGGGCTGATAGGTAACCCGCAGCTGCAAATAATAATAATTATAGTTAAAACTTTGTGAGAATTCTTTTTATAGCTTTCATTATAAGCATCTATCAAAAAAAGAGCTATTTTATTTATACTGTCTGCAAGTAATAAACTTGGTAAAATTATTATACCGCACTCAGTAACATATAATAGAAATACATAACCTATTTGAGTGAAACATGAATAAATGATAATATTCTTGAAGCCTTCTGCTCGGTAAGCAAAATACGGAGCTATAATAAGAGTAGCTAAAGCAATAGGTTTTATAAAATTTGTAATAGAAGTTTTAATCGTCTCATAGCCTATAATAATATAAGTAAATTTGTATATTATATATATTCCTATTATAGTGGAAATCCCTGCTAAATATACTAAAATAACTGAAGCCGTGTTATTATAAGCTCTCATCATCCAAAAGTGCATAGGGAAAAAAGCAGTTTTTAAAATAGCTCCTGTTAAGAAAAAACCGATAGCTATAGTGATTATGCGGGAATTAGTATGTTCCTGTAAATAAGCTGCAACATCATACATATTTAAGCTACCCGTAATGCTTAGTAAAAATCCTATGGCTATAAGAATAAGAGTTGCACTAATACTACCCATTATCAAGTAATCAAAAGCTCCAATTAAAGATTTTGGATTATTACCTGAGGCTATCAATACATAGCTACTAAGTGCCGAAATTTCTATAAACACATATAAATTAAAGAAATCATTAGTAGCAATCATTCCTAAATAGCCCGTATGAGCGAATAATAGTATACCGTAAAATAAAGATTTTCTATTATTGTTGATATATTTTAAGATTGTTCTATTAGTAATCTTATGACAACAAACTAAAAAGAATAATAAAACCAAGTTAAGATAAATAATAATCGCTTGGTTTAGTGAATTTAGCCGATATTCTATTCCTACTTTTGAAGTCCATCCTCCCATAGTGTAAGATAATTCCGTATTTTGTACAATACTATATCCATAAACACTGACCAAAATGCTAGATAAAATGCAAATCGTAGTAATTACTCGTGCAAAGGTAATAAAGCGAAAAGATATTATTGAGAGTAAAGCCCCAAATAAAGGGAATAATATTTGTATGATAGGGAAATGGTTAGCTATGATCATTTATCAAAATTAATTTCATTGTCTGATATTGTACCAAAATGTTTATAAATTTGATATATTAAACTTAAAGCTACGCTAAGAGTAGCAAACCCAACTACTATAGCAGTTAGCATTAATACATGAGGCAACGGGCTATTATAAGTAGTTAGCCCATCTTGTAAAATAGGTACACCGCCTGTTTTAATTTTTCCGATACTTAAATAAAATACTAATACCGAACTTTGAAAAATTCCAAGCCCGATAATTTTATGAATATAATTACGGCTTGTAAGCATTATAAATAAGCCGCTAGTTAGTAAAATCAAAGTAAGAAAGTATATTAAATGCGACATAATTATATTGTTATTGTAAGAAAAGCATTGTTACGTGAATCAGTTTCATCGTCATTGCGCGAAGAAATTGTAAGTTTCGACAAAGCAATCCAGTAAAAAATTTTGTACATCAGAATTTTTTTTAATTATTTTTTGGATTGCTTCGTCGCTTCAATCCTCGCAATGACGTTGGTAGACATTAATATGCTTTGAAAGACTGATTAAATACACATGTGATTTTCTTCCCCTTACGTATAGCGAGCTTAGGAAAAACCTGTTCAAGTATCACCATATTAGGATTATCTTGAGCAAGGCGATAATTTACTAAAGATTCTCGCAGTGAATCATCTACAGCAAAAATACCAGAAATTTCAGCGTTTTTATCTCTAAACTGTAGATAAGTAAATTCGCCGTCATCAAAAATTTTAACAGGCGCTATTTCTTCATTGCCGCTAATATAGTAATTAAAGTTATATTTTTCAGGATGAGTAAGATCGGGACTTGCTAGGGAAGTAGAAAAAGTTTGCATATGACCGCTCATGTTGTCATTTTCGTCATCCGGATAAAGAAATTTTACGTTAAAGACCATTTCAGGATCACGCATATCAAGAGTTTCAGCGGCGTATAGTTCAAAGAAATAAGTCCGTTTATTAGTAATTAAAGTCATATTAGTAGTAGCATCCGGTTCCATCGGTTTAATAAAAATCCTATGACCGGCAGGTACTATTTGCCATGAAGTAGTATCTCCCATAGAAATACTGACTATTTCCTCATCTCTTGCTAGTTCTATACTTGCTTGATAGCCGTAATATCCTGTGAATTTGAAAACATCGTCAGGGTTATAAGTCATAACTCTTAGACGCGGGTCTCGACCTAGAGGTCGTGATATAGTAAGAGCAAATACATCTAATGTCAGTATTATAAAAGTACAAAATATTATTAGTGGCTTCATATTATTTCTGATTTTTATTCCTTAATAACTTTAGCTTGTAACTAGTAACGGTAAAATTGAATGGCATATCAGGTGATGTACTTGCACTGATAGAATCCATTATAAATCCGATTCTTGCTTCCCATACCATATTTTCTAAAATTTCACCCGTACTATTTTGGGCCAATGATTCAAAAGTAACAACTGCCTCGGTATCGTTTATATTGTTAATTGATAATACATTAATTGAGCGTCTATATAATTTTTGATATCTTATGACCGGTGATAATGAGTTATCAATATTCATAAAATTAGCAAATTGCATATAAACAATACTCGTAGAAGCATTTTTGATAAAGGTAAATTGTTCTTTTAATATATCGTAATTGTATTCTTCTCGTTGTTTTACATAATTCTGAAGCATAATATTTGCGACAGAAATATAAGGATTGGCGAGTGTTGAATGTTTAGTATTAGTAACGGTAGCGTGTTTTTCGGCATCATCTTTTATTAAATAACTTACTTTTTTATTTATTGGTAACAATATGTTAATATTTATACAAATTAAGATTAATAATAAGGTAAAAAGCGTGCATATTAAAATCAGAAGACTTCTATGACTTAATGGTAAGATATACTTAAAATTATACCATTTTCTTGCATCAATAAAATATTCGCCGGATTTTATATATTCTTGTATTGCGTTGGTTAATGGGTCCATAATTACTAGATTAATATCTAATTTTATTCTGTTCTAACTCTATCATAATTATTATAATATGATTATGATTTGTTAATTTAATGTTATTTACGCCATAAAATAAGCTTATATTGTTGCTACAATACCAAATATTGTTTAACTTTAAAATTAAAATAAATAAATTATAAATTAAAATTATACAATAACAATTATTGATGGTAGTTATTATGCTATACTAGTCCCACTTGAAAAATTGGCGACAATATCTTTAATAAGTTCGCAGATAGACACGTATTAAGATACGCTCTGCTCCCAAGTGGCACTTCGTATAACTACTCTTTATTTACTGCAGAGTATAATAGTTTACAGTCTTTTTAATATTTTTTTCTATTTATAAATAGATTTTTTTAAAAAATGCTTGTGAACTATTGTATAGTAAGGTAATTTTAAAATAGTAACAAGAGAATTTAATAATGTATTTAGAATGTTAAAATCATTAAAGTTTCTATTAGTATTAACTATGCTTGCTCAATTACTGTCATGTACCCCTTCCGCTCCTTATGAAATTAAAAGTCCGTGTGTTTCTGCTGATATAGATGATGGATCGAGTTTAAGCGTAAATCCTTGTATAAGAAGACCGGTTAATTCAGTAAATATGGCATAATAAGTAATAGTTTTATACAGTCACAATGTAATAATAAAAATACCTTTGATATGAATAATATATTTGGCTTCTTTAAATCAAGTAACAACTCGAAAAGCGGTTCAGGAGATACACAAAATCAAGAAAGTATTAAATCGGCTAATCCTTTAAAAATTACTCAGAATTGGTATGAAGAGCGATCTGATAAGTTAATGGTTCAACGTAACTTACTTATCATATTAGTAATACTACTAACCATTTTTATGGTTGTGGCAACTTTAGTAATAGCATTTGTAGTAAAATCTAAACAGTTTGACCCTTTTGTTATTCAGCTTAATAGTAATACGGGGCATGCTTCGGTGGTAGAACCTATTTCATCGCCGGTATTAACGGCGGATGAGTCTCTTACAAGGTATTTTATAAAGAAATACATAACGGCGCGGGAAACATATAATCCGGTTGATTTTACGACGATAGCGCGTACGATAATAAGATTATTTTCAACAAGTGGTGTTTATTATAATTATCTTGGCTATATAAGAAATAAAGATTTTGATCCTACGATAAAATATAAAGAAGATAACACTACATTTTTAGTAATAAAATCATGGTCAAAAATCGCAGCAGATAAATATATAGTTAGATTTTCTGTAAATGAAACATCAGGAAGCCAATTAGTTTATAATAAAATAGCGGTAGTAAGTTATGCTTATGTGCCTATGCAATTAACAGATTCAGAACTTGACATAAATCCGGTAGGGTTTCAAGTTAACGGATATAGGGTAGACGATGACAATAGTTAGATTTTATTTTTTAGTTTTTGTATTATTAAGCGGTTTTACAGTACAACGAGAATGTACGCTTGTAGATGATCCATGTAATAATAGTAGCAATAATTATATAGATGATTTATCTATAACTAAGGATAATAGGATAAAAACTTATATATATAATCCAAATGAAGTTTATTTATTAGTTTTGCATTTTGGTTTTCAGTCGCATATAGAATTTGCTAAAAATGAAGAAATTCAAAATATAATTCTTGGGGATGCTTATGCTTGGAAAATAACTCCTTTGGCAAATAGATTATTTATTAAGCCTCTTGAAAAAGATATTCGTACAAATATGACTATTATAACTAATAAAAGAACATATGAATTTGATATTGCTTCTACGGAACTTATGATGGGTAACGAAAGGGATTTAGTATATGTAATTAAATTTTACTATCCTAAGAAAAATAGTAATTACATGGCAAGGTTTTAATTGATGTGATTGCTGTGTGAGTGGGACTTGTCCGCACTGCTCGTCTTATGTCATTCCCGCGTAGGCGGGAATGACATCTGGTAGTTTGCGATCCACGCGGGCAATGACAATAAAAACACTTTAACTAATATAATTTAGATAGATATGGCTGAAGAGCAAAATAATAACGATAATAATAATAGCGGTTCTTTATCAGGAGCAGATGCTCCTGAAGTACAAAGAGAATTATCAAAAGTTTCGGTTGGCTTTAATAAGAGTATTGCGATAGTAGTCGTAATTTGCGGTATTTTTATCTATATTTTTTATACTCTTTTTTTCGCTACTACAAAAGAAGAAATCCCAGAGACTCAAGTGCCGACTAATATTGTAAAACCTGTTACTGATGTTGATGATAATATTCCGGAGATTCCAAAGTTACCTGATCCGCCTAAGCTTGAGACGCCTACTGCTCCTCCACCACCACCTCCTCCGGTAGTAGAAGTTCCGCCGGTCTTGCCTCCGACTACTCCTGTGGAAGGTAAGACAGACAAAACGCTTCCATTGCCGCCGGTTTCGTTGCCTTCCACTTCAGGAACATTAGTTGAGAGTGATGCAGAGAAGAAACGTCGTGAAGCAAAAAGAAAATCAGCTATAGTGTTAGTTGCTGGTGTAGAGCCTAAAAAAACACCGGAACAGATTACAGCAGAAGCGACATTTAAAGATCGCGGTGATATGTCTTTGGTTCTCGGACGCGGTAAATTAATTGATGCAGTACTTGAGACGGCAATAAATAGTGATCTCGGCGGTGAAATAAGAGCCATTATTAGTAGAGACGTATTTTCTGAGCAAGATAAAGTTATATTGATACCGAAAGGATCAAAAATATTCGGTAAATATGCAACCTCAACGTCGTCAGACAGTTACGGTAGAGTTTCTGTAATATGGGATAGAATTGATTTAACTAACGGTTATACTATAGAATTCGACTCACCTGCAGTTGATAATTTAGGTAGACCAGGACTACAAGGGAGAGTTGATAATAAATATAAAGAACAATTTGCAAATGCCGTATTACAATCCGGCTTTAATATAGGTCTTGCTAAAGTCCTTGATAGGTTAGTGCCGCCTCCTATAGATTCGCAGGCAGCAGCTACCAATACTGCTACGGCAACGCAATTGTTAAATACTACTCAAACTATTGCGTCTAATACCGCTATGGATGCAAATACTAGGATAGTTACAATTTGTACTAATATACTTGCTGCTATTACCGATAAGACTTCGACTGCTTATACTACTATGACTCAAGCATGTACAACAGCACAGAATGCTTCTTCAGCGAATACTGCTGAGCAGAGACTTCAAACCTTAGTACAGGCAGTTAATACGGCGGCTTCAAGTTTGCTTACTACTACCTCTATAGCATCAACTCCGACGCAAGCACAACAAGCTTCCACTCAAGCTTTTGCGGATGTGACGAATGTTGTACAAAATATGATAACTCAGCAGCAGTTCAAGCCGACGACAACGGTTAATCAAGGTACGCCGGTTAGAATATACGTTAATAAGGATTATAAATTTCCAAAAGCCGTTTTATTAAAATCGAAGGTAATGCAATGAATGAAGAATTTGCAGCTTTAGAGACGTTTTTACTTCCTTTTAAAAATTTATTTGCTGAAGACGGTATTAACGAGATTATGGTTAATAAGCCTGGAGAAGTATGGGTTGAAAAAAAAGGCGATATATATTCTAAGCAAATACCGGAATTGGATAGTGAGCATCTACTTTCATTAGGGCGTTTAGTTGCTCAATCTACCGAACAGATGATTTCGGAAGAAAAGCCTTTACTTTCTGCAACTTTGCCTAACGGTTACCGTATTCAAATAGTATTTCCTCCTGCTTGTGAGATAGGACAAATCATTTATTCTATAAGAAAGCCTAGCGGTATGACTCTAACTTTAGATGAGTACGCTAAAATGGGGGTATTTGATGATACTGCAACAGAGAGTTTAGTAGATGAAGATGTAGTAATGTTAAATAATTTCTTAGCTGAAAAAAAGATTAAAGAATTTATTAGATATGCAGTTGTTTCAAAGAAAAATATCATAATTAGTGGTGGTACTTCAACCGGTAAAACTACTTTTACTAATACAGCACTTACTGAAATACCTGCAAGAGAAAGATTAATTACTGTAGAAGATGCTCGTGAGGTTGTGCTATCAAGCCATCCTAACAGAGTGCATTTACTTGCTTCCAAAGGAGGACAGGGGCGTGCAAATGTTACTACTCAAGATTTAATAGAGGCATGTTTGCGTTTAAGACCGGATAGAATTATAGTAGGTGAGCTTCGAGGTAAGGAAGCTTTTAGTTTTTTGCGTGCTATTAATACAGGTCATCCCGGTTCAATATCAACACTGCATGCCGATAGCCCTGCTATGGCTATTGAGCAGTTAAAGCTTATGGTTATGCAAGCAGATCTTGGTATGCCGCCTGAAGAAGTAAAGAAGTATATTTTAACCGTTGTAGATATAGTTGTGCAGTTAAAACGCGGTAGCGATGGGAAAAGATATGTTTCGGAAGTGTATTATAAGAATAATAAGAACGCTGAAGGTATGGTGTAGCGTACTTACTGTCATCCCCTGATCAAGGCCACGGGATCCATAAAAAAATAAAAAAAGTTGGATTCCGCGATCAAGTTTTGGGATGACACTGGGAAAGTCACTTCACGCAAAAACCCTTCACACAAAAACTAACATATAAGTAAAAACTAGGAAGCTCAGTTCATGGAATGGCATAAGATACTTAAAGTTACTAGAAATATATTTGGTCATGCTATAATTCATCCGGTTGTTATTTTTTGTACCATTTGGCTAAGTGGTGCATTTGTTGCAATTTTTACTAATGAGGTTGGAGCTTTAGGTGGAGATATAAATGCTATAAATATTGCTTATAAGTGGGCTTACTGGCTTATTAACGTTTGGGGGCAGTTAAAAATTGCCGACTATAATTATTTAAAATTGAAGCTACTTGCATCTCTTCTTGGTCCCGCTATTGTTGTAATAATATTTTACATTAAAAATTTTGCACGAATAAAATCATTACAATTTTTTGAGCAACCGGAAAAAGTATATGGAGATGCTAGCTGGGCTAATCCGTCAGATATAGAGGCTGCTGGTCTTAGATCCAAAAAAGGTATGTTAATAGGTGTAGATGCCGGTGGATATTTTGTTGCAGATGGGTTCCAGCATGCTTTATTATTTGCTCCTACAGGTTCAGGTAAAGGTGTGGGTTTTGTGATACCTAACCTGTTATTTTGGAGTGATTCAGTAGTAGTACATGACATAAAGCTCGAAAATCACGGTTTGACGAGCGGTTGGCGTGAAAAACAAGGTCAGAAAGTTTTTGTTTGGGAGCCTTCTAATCCCGACGGTATTACGCATTGTTATAATCCGATTGATTGGGTTAGTACTAAGCCCGGGCAGATGGTTGATGACGTTCAAAAAATTTCAAATCTTATAATGCCGGAAAAGGATTTTTGGAATAATGAAGCACGAAGTTTATTCTTAGGTGTAACTTTATATTTAATAGCTGATCCTACTAAAACTAAATCTTTCGGTGAAGTAGTGCGTACCATGAGAAGTGATGACGTAGTTTATAATCTAGCGGTCGTACTCGATACGCTTGGCGGTGTAATACATCCTGTTGCATATATGAATATTGCTGCGTTTTTGCAAAAAGCTGATAAAGAGCGTTCGGGCGTAATATCTACAATGAACTCATCGCTTGAATTATGGGCAAACCCGCTTATTGATTCGGCTACTGCATCTTCTGATTTCAACATACAAGAATTTAAAAAAGTAAAAACAACCGTATATGTAGGATTAACACCCGATAATATACAGCGTTTGCAAAAATTAATGCAGGTGTTTTATCAGCAGGCGACAGAATTTTTAAGCCGTAAAATGCCGAATTTAAAGGAAGAGCCGTATGGTGTAATGTTCTTACTTGATGAGTTCCCGACGCTTGGAAAGATGGATACTTTTAAAGCCGGTATAGCTTATTTTAGAGGTTATAGAGTTCGGTTATTCTTGATTATTCAAGATACGCAGCAGTTAAAAGGCACATATGAAGATGCAGGGATGAATTCCTTCTTATCTAATGCAACATACCGTATTACTTTTGCTGCTAATAACTATGAAACGGCAAATTTAATATCGCAGCTTGTCGGTAATAAGACGGTAGAACAAAGATCATTTAGTAAACCTTTATTTTTTGACCTTAATATTTCTACTAGAACCCAAAACGTTTCTCAAGTTCAAAGAGCTTTACTTTTACCTCAAGAAGTAATACAGTTACCTAGAGATGAGCAAATTGTTTTAATAGAATCCTTTCCGCCTATAAAATCTCGTAAAATTAAGTATTACGAAGATAAATTTTTTACTAGTAGATTATTACCACCGACTTTTGTACCTACTCAAGTACCTTTTGATCCTAGGGCAAATAATAATGAGGCTTCTGAAGAGACTGAAATAACAACTGCTCCGGAAAATAATGAGTAAGATCCAAAAATGCGTTCAGCTATTATTGATATCGGTTCAAATGCTTTAAGAGCTGTGGTTTATGAAAGTGATGAGCTTGGAGCTCCGGAAATTTTTAATTATAAATTTAGAAATTATCTTACAAATTTACTTAATTTAGATAATTTAGACGTAAAACATCAAACATATTTATCTCTACAATATCTTATCCATGTTTTTACCAAACTGTCCGTTACTAATATTAGATGTGTTGCAACAGCTATACTTAGGGGGCATCCTAAAGCAGATGAATTCAAAGCTATAATTAGAAAGAGATTCAATATTGATATTGAAATTATCTCAGGTGAGCGTGAAGCTTATTTAACAGCTGCCGGATTAATTTCTGGTATTAGTGATGCTTTCGGTATTGTAGCCGATCTTGGCGGCGGAAGTCTTGAGCTTGCACAGATTGGAAATAAAAAAGTAGGTAAATTAAAATCATTGCCGCTCGGTACAAAAATTATTGCTAGTAGCAATTTTGGTGATGTTGGACTGATTACTAAAATGCTAGAGGAAGAATTTGGAGCTGCACATCATCCTAATTTATATTTAATTGGCGGTGCATTACGTCTAATGAGCCGTATATATATGGAGTCTATAAATTATCCCCTTAAGAATTTACATAATTTTGAAATAAATCGTGTAGAGTTCGAGTTATATTTAGAGAAATTATCACAGATTGATAAATTAAAGCTGAGTTATTATGAGCAGAAAGCCATAAATTATAATGCAGTTCTAGTAATAAAAGCAATGATTAAGGTATTTTCACCGGAAAAGATTATTATCTCAAATTATGGTTTAAAAGAAGGAGTAAGATTTGACTCATTGCCGTCTCATGAAACAGAAAAAGATATTATTTATGAGAGAGTGAAGAGATTAGTAAAATTTGATAGAAATATATGTAATATTGAAAAATATATTAAAGCAGTACAATATCTTTTAATTAATTCCGATGCCACGACTCTTATTATTATTGAACTCGCTATAATGTTAGCACAATATAATAAAAATATTGATAAAACGCTCAGAGCAAATTTTGTTTCAGAATTTATATTATCTTCAGACATTCCTTTCAGTCATAGACAGCGTCTAATGCTCGGCATTGCTCTTACTGTTACTTATACTGCTAAAACTGATATGCAGATTAATAAAATAGCTAAGAAAATGATTAGTAAAAGTGATTATTACAACAGTCATATAATCGGTTATTATATAAAAATTGCTAGAGAAATTGATGGACCAGAATTCCAAGAACCTTCTTTTTCGATTAAATTAAAAGACGATAAATTTTTACAAATTAATGCTTCAAATATCTTGCCTAAACAAGTTTTTGAAAAGGTTTGTGAACGTTTAAAAGATATAAGTGCTGCTAGAAAAAATATTAGTTATAATTTTAGTGATTAATTGTTTTTTGGGTACCGTGGTCAAGCCACGGGATGACATCGAGTGCGTGTTCCGGTCTACACAATAAGACATTCCTGCTTTTGCAGGAATGACATCGAAATCTTTTTAAAAAATGTCCGGTACTTATTTTAAGATCTCTTAGTCTATCTCCCAAATCATTATATAATCCTGAAAACAACAAATATATTAGGATATATGATCAAAAATTATTGGAAAAAGTTTTGGAAGAATAGCACTACCAAATCACAAAATTTTATTGAACTAAATGACATTTCATACGGGAACTTAAAAAGAGTTAAGGTAGGCATAGAAGCTTATCGTGAAAATGTTCTAGTATATAAATGTATTAATTTAATTGCTCAATCGGCGGGACATGTGCAGTGGAAAGTGCTTAACAGTAGAACCGGAGAAGTAATATCAGACCATCCGGTACATTATTGACTAAAAAGCCCGAATCCTGAAAAAGACCGAGCAGATTTTTTTAGTGAGCTAATTTCAAGCAAATTATTATTCGGTAATAGCTATTTTTATCAACTCTAGATTCGTATCCTAATAGATTTATTTATTATCGGCAATATGTTATAGAACATAACAATTTAGTTGCTTATAAATATAAAAGTAACAAAGGCGATAGGATTTATAAGATTGATCCTATAGCTAAGATGAGTAGAGTCTTGCATTTAAAAGACTATCATACTTTAGATCAGCATTACTGGTTATCTTGTTTAGAAGTTTCCTCTCTTCCTATAGATTTACATCAGCAATCTTCTTATTGGAATCATTCATTATTACAAAATGGGGCAGAGATCTTCCGGGGCATTAATAGTACAGGATAGTAACGGTTATCTTAGCGATGAACAGTTTGAAAGATTGCAAGCTCAATTATCAGAGAAATTTCGCGGTAATAGTAATGCCGGTAAGCTGCTATTGCTTGAAGGAGGGGCTTGGTTTGCAAGAAATGATCATCAACCCGAAAGATATGGATTTTATCGAATCTAAAAACTCGGCAGCAATGGAAATAGCTTTAGCATTTGGAGTGCCAGCCGCAGCCACTTGGTATTAACGGTGATAATACTTGTAGCAATATGCAGGAAGCACACTTAGAGTTATGGGAAGAAACTCTAATACCTTTACTTGATAAAATTGTGGATAGTATGAGTAATTGGTTTTCATATCTTTTTAAGGAAGACATTATTATTGCTTTTGATTGTGATTCTATATCTGTATTAACCGAAAAGCGTGAAAATTTGTGGGTTCAAATCTCTAATGCTCATTTCATGACTTTAAATGAAAAAAGAGCTTTTGGTGGACTTCCACCGATTACAAACGGTGATAAATTATGACTAAAGATATTAGTGATACTTTAAATAATTTATATGATCTTATAGCAAGACTCATTATTCTGCTCGAAGATTAGTTAGTACGTTAAATAAATTATCTAATAGTCGTACAAGCTCAGAAAATTCAAAAATAGATGAAAAAGATAATAGATAATTTTTTAGAAAATTATAATTAAAAAAATCTTTGTTAAAATATTAAATTAATTAGAAATGTTCACAGCACCTAATATCTTATCTAATTCTAACCTCCTGATTAATATATTAATAGTATAAAAACTGATGTTGTAAAAACACCTCATCAATTCAATCAATATATCATTACTTTATATAAAAATTAATAAATTAAAGGGTTTGAATATTAAGTTATAGTTAATAAAATCAACTATAAGGTTAAGAGTTACGAGGAAACAATTTAGAATATTAAAAAGTTTTCTAGCAACCGTGTCAATATTAGGTATGTCATTGAACATACCGGTAAATGAAATATATACAGCAGCTGTTTGTCAAATGGTTGTGGAGGTTAATCTTAATAATCTGAATACTAATTTTAATCCACAATTTGTTGACGGTAATACTATTGAAGTGATTAATTACGGTAATATAACTGTATCAAATAGCGGTACTCACAATATAGGTGTGCTATACGAGCTAATCAAGAAGTAAATGCAATATTGGTCGGTAGCGGTCGCACGGATCTAGCTATAAATCTTACAATTGGTTCAATGTCCAGTGTTGTAAAGGGTTTGAATATTACAAGATTTGATAATGCTACTAATATAAATATTATTTTAAATGGTAGTGCAGTGGATGGCAATATTCCCACAGTAAATGATTATAGTGCATTACCACAGGTATCATTTATGCAGATGGGTGGCTGGGATAGTGTTTAATTGGTATTAATTTGAATATTAATGCCCCAATGACTCTAAATAGAACCTTTTACACTAGTGTATTCTCAGAAACGATAAATGTAAATGACGATGTTATAATAACTCAGCCTACTAAAGCTAGTGGTGCCGGAAATATGAATTTTAATATTGCTGTAGATAAATCGCTTACTTTATCTGCTCCAAATTCGATTCAAGATGGAACAGGTGCATGGAGAGTAAGCTTTACTTTTACAGGTGCAAATTCTGTCCTAAATATAGATGGTACTAATACTACAATCAGATGGGCAATAACTAACGGAGCAAATGGAACATTAAACGTAAATGCCGGAGTTACTACGGCTACTGATTCAACTGTTACTCCTCTTCAAAAGACGAATATCACCGATAACACTACTTTTAATATTGATAGTGTTAATAGTAACATGAATTTATTAAATAATAGAACAAGTATAGCGTTTAAAGGAGCAAGTTCAGAGTTAGATTTAATAAATACTGGTAATGCGGATAAGCAGTTTACGTTATATTCCAACTTAAATCCATAAGATGCAGAAGATGAATACGGTATAGTACGAGTAGAGGCAACTACAAACAATCTTACTATAGCAAATACTGAAGGACCTTATACGGTATGGCAGGACAATACCCATCGTCTTAAAGAATTTGAAGTTAAAGGAGCAGGTAATGTTATAGTTGATAAGTGGGTGTTTACAAAGCGATTTAACATGAATAGTACCGGACAAGTAATCTCGTAATCAAGTATTAGATTTAGGAGTGGATGGAGAGGTAATATATAATCAGCCTGGTACATTAAATGTTAGCGGTGATAATCCTATTATAGGGAAGGTTAACTTTCAAAATGTTGATGATATTCTTAAGGTAAGTATAGGTTCTAATCAAGTTTTCGGAGCTAATATAGATAATATAAATAATGCAGATAATAATGGTTCAGTTATTATATCGCAAGGAGGAAGTAATATAGCACAACTTTGACTATACAAGCTGGGAATGTTACCGGTACGATCGGTACTAATGAGAAAAGTTTAAAATGAGTAAATATCTGAGCAAATCCTATTACGTTCTCATCTAATGTATTTGCTCCTGTTGCTTTAACTGATCAAAATTCACAATTAACATTAGCAGGCGGTATTGTAGTTACCGACAAAAAACAATACAATAGGAGTATTATCGCGTGGAGTCGGAAGTAGCATAATGAACGGAATAGGAGCAAAGAACTGCAGCTTAGAAAGAGTAGAGCTAAGAGCGAGAGTGATCAGTCTTAGCTGTAATATATATCTGGAGCGGTGAAGCTTATGGCCGATACTTCAGTCTTAACGCTGGAGGATAATGCAAAGGTTTATGGCAGTGTAACAACGACGACGGATACAAAAGGTGTATTAGTACTTGGTCGGAATAACAGCTATAAAACGTATGAAAGAAGAGAAGATAAAGCAGCAGCAAGCAGAAGCTGCTAATCAAGCTTCACAAAATACTCCAACTATGTCTAGTGGTACTATACCGGTACCGCCTCCAATGCCTGGGAGTGGTATTCCTGTTCCACCTCCTCCTCCGTCAATTCCAAATATTGTAAAAAAAGAGGCGCAAGATATTGGTAAACAAATACCTCAGGAAGGAGATAAGCATAAAGAAGGATTGGTAAAAGCTATGGAAGCACAAAGAAAAAAAATAGAAAAGCAAAACTCAGGAAGAGGAATGTAATTATTATAGTATCATAATGGAAATTTCATTATAAAATAAACTATTAACGAATTAGAATGATTTTACAATATGTGGGTACCAAAGTATAGCAAGAGTGTATTAACGTGAAAGGTAGCGAAGAGAGATCTAGAGATTTATTTAGGAGTATTTGTATAGAACATGAAGTACAGATAATTTTAGGCAAAGTAGCTTGTGATCATGTTCATATGTTTATCTAGTATAGACCGCAAATAACACCTAGCAAACTTGTGCAGTATTGAAAATGCAGTAGCTCAAGAATATTATTGCAAGAATTTGCTTATTTGAGAAAGCAGTATTGGGGCAATCATTTTTGGGCTAGAGGTTATATGGCAGTTAATTTGGGTAATATTACTGATGAAATGATACAGCAGTATATTGATGAGCAAGAAGGTGAAACTATTAATGATGACCTATTTCTAATCGATTACACTTCTATTTATAACATCTCAGCTTATAGCTGAGAGTTGTTTAGTGAACGGTAACGTACATTATGAAGAAGATGGTACATTAGCACCTGAAGGTATAATAGGAGATATAGACTTTAAAGGAACTAACGGAACGTTTAATGTAGATGAAGGTCGTGCAATTGATGGAGTTGTACCTAGTACGGGTGGGATTGGCGGTATTTTGAATTTTCAAGGTAACGGTACTGTAAGTAAAAGTATAGGGACGGATGCTTGAAATAGCCATGCTATTATAAATATCCAAGGAGATGATACAACAAAATGTATCTCTAGCAAATGATGTATTTGTAGGTGGTGTTAATTTTACAAATGGTGGGAAACTACAACTTAGTAAGAGTCTCTCGGCAAAGAATGTTGATTTTGGAGCAAAATGCGGTACTTTAGAGTTTAATGGTAATGATCGATATATTGTTCAATGCTATTATAGCAAACGGGCAAACCTGTATATTAAACGTTTTCAATACCTTAACGGCTAATGGGTGCAAGCGTTGGTACGCTTAAAACAATAAATATAGGAGATGCTAATACATGGCAGAGTTTTTTAATTGAAGTAAGTAATGCTAACTTAGCTCTAATCACTAGTTCAAATAGCAGTATTAATTTTGGTAATGCAAATTCACAATTAACTGCTCCTATAGATCAAACTATTACGTTTGCTAATAATTTTAAAGGTGGTGGTATTGTTATTTTAAATGGTAATGGTCATAATTTAATTATAGACGGTATTAAGGGAGTAACGCTCGGTACGGCAGGCAAAGAGTTAGCTGAACTAAATATTAAGGGGGACGTTACTATTACCAATAATTTAGACATCCATAATAGTAATAAGTTAAATATTCAAAAAGGAGCATATTGTCCCGATCAAAGCTTAACTTTTGCTAAGATTGCAGAGATCAATATAGTTGAAGTAGCAGGAGCTGTTAGTTATGCTTTAGATGCCGTAAACGATGATTTTAAGTTAAATACCGGCGGTATGAAGTTTATACATGCAGATTCAGTATTAAATCTTAATAATAGTGCAAAGGCTTATGATCATACTATAAATTTAACCGGACCTTTGTATTCGGGACATGATAAGTTCGGTATAATAAAGTTAACTACAGGCGATAAAAATTTAATAATAGATAATAATGGTAATGATGATAATACACTAGGTATGGAATGGCATAGATTAAAAGGATTAGATTTTGTCAGCACTGGTAACGATACTATAAATTTACAAGCAGGAATAGATGTTGAGAGTATAGTATTAGAGATTCATGCTATTACGTTTAATAAAGTAAATGCAAATATTAGATTTGAAGATGATACGATATATACCGCAACAGGAAATATAAAAGGTGATGTTATAGATTTTTAAGGTAAAGCAGGTTTAATTAATATTGCTGATAATGTAAAAATTGATAGTAGCGTTATAAGTACTGGTGATATGAATGGTGAATTGAATTTTGAATGAGCATGTGAGATTACTAAATTAAGTACTAATATAAAAATGTTAAAAGCAGGTAGCGTTAATGTATCATTATAAGTGAGTGGGTTTTTACCGCTAAATTTACTGTACTTTTTATTTTGCATTGTTCAAGAAAAGCTTTAGGAATCCGTAGGCATCTAGAATTACCGATTTTAATAATTTCTCCATACATATTTATTACTGGTATATATTAATGTCTTAATATTGTAATTATTTTATATATACATATTAAGTAATTTTTATAACTTTAATTTTTTTTTAAATATAGATTGCAATTTTAGATTATTAGATTTTTCTGCTGTTGTACGAATATACTACTGTAAATAACGTTATGTCAGAACAAATAAAGCATTATAAGTTTTTTCAAAAAGCTTTAGAAAATCCTTTCGTCGCTAGATAATTTTTTAATATGCATTTACCGTCGAATATAAAAATTTTATTTGCCCCTGCTACTTAACGTTGGAAAATGATAGCTTTATAGAGCTAAGTTTTAAAGAATCTATCACGGATATTTTATTTTCTGTTAAAATTAATAATAGCGAAAGTTATTTATATCTACTACTGGAACATCAAAGTGGCTACGATCACTTAATGGCTTTTCGCTTGTTTAAGTATATGTTAAATATCGCTGAGCTGCACTCGAATTTTTATCCTAACTCCAAGAAATTTCCGTTTATATATCCCTTAGTATTTTTTAATGATAATCACAAATATACTGCTCATTTAAATTTATGGGATCTTATGAGAAATTAAAAGAAAATCCTTGGTTAGCTGTTTTACAGATTCTAATGAAATATATTAACGAACCTAATTTATTTGATAAATGGCAAGAAATATCCTAGTTATTTGACAATAATTGCTAATGCTAATACCGGTGTTGATTAGATAAAAAGTGCTTTGAGTTACTCTTTGACTCAAATAGATCAAACTGATAAAATAGAGTTAGAAAATATACTTAAATCATGTTTAAATCCAAAAGTAGAAGAGGAAATGATAGGCAGTATTGCACATCATTGGCTTCAAGAAGGTATGGAACAAGGTATACAAATCCAAAAAGCTCAAGATATGGAAATGGTAAAAGCAGAAAAAATTACCTTAGCTAAAAAAATGCTATCTATAAAAGAACCTATAAACAAGATTATAGATTTTACAGGTTTAACCAAAAGAGAGATTGAGAAATTAAAATAACTGCCCTCATTCTTTCAATTTGATACAGCCTCTAATCCCGCTTTGTTTTGGAAAGTAATGTCTATAGTTGATATATTACCGACTTTAAAATACATTTTTTACCTTTTAATTTTCTAGCTACGGGCATGATATTAAAATTCTTTTTAAGTAAAATAAAATCTTCGTGTTAAAGATGAGAGCAAACTAAGTTTTGAGTTGTAAATTCTCCTCTAACTATTTCGCTTATTTTATAAGTATCAATATCTAATTTTCCAATCTTTTGAATTTTATAATTTCTAGACCGAAAGCTGCCAAATTCCAATCATCATTAACTAGCGTTTCAAAATTTTGATAGTTGATAGTCAGAGAGTCTGAATCAAAACTAACAAGGCTTCCTATAAAAGTTCGGTGAGTTAAATTTGCTATTTTTGCGTAATCTCAAGTCAAGTCAAGTATAATACATTGAACTTGTTCATTTATGGTTTTCTCAAAACTGGACCAGATATTTGCAGCATGTAAATAATAAGAAGATAAATTATCTATAACGCATGAAACATAATAAGTTAGAGAAAGTAGTTGTATATTTACTATTCTCATTTGGTATTTAAGTTTGTTATAATGAGGTATCAAGCAATCCCCCTGGCTTAAACTCATGAAAAATTATCGGTATTAAGAATTTAATTACCTTACTTGTCATTACTTATACGTAACAGTAGGAATGATCATCATTATTAAACCTGTCGATAAAATTAATACTAAGCTTGCTAATAATATGTTCGTCAGGTATTTCTGTTTGCTTTAAATAGCTATTATCGCTCAACTTTATTAAGCTCTCACTGCTTAGATATAAATTACCTTTTCCTCGTTTCAGAAATGTAATTTTTTCACAATCGCTTGCTATTATATCAAAAAAGTAAAATCTTCTTAAAGCATTGATAACATCTATTATAGATAAAACTTTATTCAAAATAGAGCCATTTACCACTTCGTCAATAGTAGAAATATCGATTTTTTGTAGGTCAATACCGCTGTTGGCAGATAGCTGAAGGATTATCTAAGCAAAACTACAAGAGCCTAATTTGCCGTTAACTCAATGCCATTTTTCCCATAAATGATTATCGCTCCAAATATTCCCGTGCAGGCCATGCATGGTAGGGGCATGCGTCCCAAGTTCATAAAAACATTTCTTCTATATATTCTTGGGTTTGCTAATATGCTATAAATCCTTTAATAGCCGTACGTTGCAGTGAGCAATCCGTGCCCGCCGAGGAATATTTAGGAGTACCGCCGTTCGTGCATTTAGGATCAAAGAACACGTTTGGTTTATTTGGAGCTTTATCTATTGACGGACAGCTAAACTCGGTAAACCATATTTTTTTTATTTTTGGCTCCCAAGCCGTTCGCTTTCCATCAGGATTATAGTGATGGTTTTTCCACCAATAATCTACGTTTTTCCAAGCATAAGCAGCAGAATAGAGGTTGTTTATTACCAAATAACAATCATATTCTTCGCCGGTGTGGCCACCTTTCATAATTTCTTCTTTAGTTATCTGAGAACTTAAAGAACTAATTAAAGGGAAATAAACATATATACCTACACAATCGATATAAGTGGAGGCAAATAACGGATCTAAATTATACCACCCGCCGCTAGTATGATGATATTCCGAACAATCAGCGGCATAAGTCACTTGTACATTACTTCCTAATATTTCTTTTACTAAACGCGCAAGATTGATAAGTTCTAGCACTGCCAGAAAATTATTTGCTGAATCTTTTATAGAAGTTATACCGATTAGTTCTAAGCCGATTATAAAAGCATCAACGTAACCTTTAACAAGCCTTGCATAGTGCAGAATGACGTTATTATAACCGTCCGCTTTATGAAAAAAATTACTTGCTGCATTTGCAGAACCTGTTACATGCCCACGCCATGGTTGACCTGATAGATTCATGCAAAACATTGGATAAAACATAATTGTTAAATTATGTCTTTTAATCTCTATTAGGTAACGCACTACACTAGCATCATTAACCGTGCCGCCGTAATTAGGGTTGTTATGTTCATCTTTAGAGATAATGTTAGCATTCTCTCTATTATAACGACCTACTTGCCAAGTACATGAATATGAGGTTATGTGGTTGTTAAACTCTATAGCCGGTTTCATACGGCAGTGCCCTATGTTTAAACTATCGCCGAACCAAGAAAATACCGGTGCCATCCATTTAATATTAGGTCAGGTATTTTGTAGTTGATTAAGACTACATAAACTATCTGCAATATTATAATGATAATGGGAATTAATAGCCTCATGGCTTATAACACCGCTGTAAAAACTTGCTTGAGTTTTATATTGTACTTCCGTATTATAAACAAATTCACCTGAGCCGGGTATCATGTTAATTGGTACTGATTAAATTTTCAAGCTTTGTATAATTATTAGGCAGATAAATATTGGGTTTTCTTGTTGCTTCAAATGAAAAATTTGGAATAATATTGCTGCAATCTTCTAGAAGTAGTTCCTCAAATACTATATAGCTAAGAGATCTCAAAGCAGGCGTTTTGTCGCTGCTGAGATAGTTTTCAATTAAAGGATTGGGTGATTGTGTTTCTGAGCTTTTATATAATCTCAAATTATACTTACCTAAATTTATTACCTCATCACATACTAATACTCTGTTAATTTCGGTAATGTATCCCTTGCAAATACTAACTGCAAAAGAAAAGAAAGAGCTATATTCAGTGAAATTAGTAACGGATTTTAAGTTATGAAAATAAGAAAAATATTCTTTATGCGGAGTATTATGTTCTATCTATTTAATTTGATCTGCTCAAATTATTTTTTCGTTAACTCTTGCAGTACCGAAAATTAACGGTATAGCTGCACCGTAATTAGCTGTTACATATTTAAAACTTTCTTTGAAATTTTTAATATTGTCATATTCTATCGGTGCGTGATTTAATTGATCTAAATACTCACCAAGCATTTTACCGGCAAATCTACCTACGCTTGAAAATATACCACCGTCCAATGCATTTCCTATGACGCCGCAAAGCGAACTAAAAAAACTTCTGAACATATTTATCGTATTATAGTTTAATATGGATTGATATTAGCATTATGATGTGGTAACACTAATATATACTCGTTTAATTTGAAAAATTGGCAACGTCGTCCTATAAGTTTTGTGGTGCTCACGTGTTAGGTATACACTCCGCTCATCGCTTTGTAGACTCATTGCTCTGTTCCAAATTACACTTCGTCTATCCTATACAATAATAAAATTTTAAAAATTATGATGATATTCAAAAAATCTTTATTTATCTTTCTATTATTTATTACTTCCTTAGTTAAAGCAGAGATTATCGAAGTAGATAACTTAGATAAAATAAAACAAGATTTTAAAGACAATTACAATAAAAATTATGTACCTCAGGATTTATTAGTAGTAACAGTTTTAGATAAATTTTTGTTTAAGTCTTTAGTGCCTATAGGTGAACAAATTGACAAAGATATTTATCTTACACTAACTCCTCTTGTGCGTAATATTAATAAAAATCCAAAAGCTATTTATATAGACCAATTAATTTTAACTAATGATAGTTATAAGAAAGAACTACAAGAATCTGATTTTCCAAATTTTGTAAATGAAATGAGTAATAGTAAAATCCCTATAATAGCAGTAAATCATGGATTTACCGGTAATTTTAATAATATTCCTAAATTTGAAATATGGTTTGCCGATTATTTAAAGAAAAATTTTGATATTGATTTTTCAAATAGTTTTCCAAACAATAATTATGTTATTTTTAACAATTTAGACAGTTTTTCTAATACTTATCCGGTATTTTATAAGGGTATATTGACGAATAATAATATATCGGAAGCAGAAATGATGCTCAATTTCCTTATTTACATGGGCTTTATGCCTAAAGCTTTTATAATAATTAGCAGTAACATAGAATTATTAAAATCAATGGAGTTTCAACTTAATAGTTATAGTTCTAATATATTATTTATTGGTTATTATTATAATAATAACAATACCCCGAAAAATAAAGATGCTGCATATTATACTAAAATCATTACTGATTTAATACCTCAAATAAATAAGATAAAAAGAAATAATCCGACTCTAAAAACTAACAAGATAAAAGATAAAAATCCTTATGATAAAAATCAATAAAGTGTTATTGAGCTTACTTTGCTTAGTTATTTCGTGTGTAAGTTATGGTCAAATTATTCCTACTTACTCTGTAGATTCGGTAACAATGAAAAATTTATTACCGAAGATAGATGCAGATACGCTGGTACTTATAAATATAGATAATACTATCATAACACCGAAATCCAAATTATTTCGATATCAGGATAATTCTTATATAAATTTTACTAAATATTTATATAGTCTTGCAGCGGATAATGCATCAGTGAATAAAACTATTGCAAAATTGATAGTGCAGCGTCAAATGATTCTTGTTGAATCTAAATGGGTAGATTTAATTAATAAGATGAAACAGCAAGGTGCAACAGTTTTAGGTATTCAAGAAATAACTGCTCCATATAATTTAATTGAAAATTATGAAGGATGGTTATATACCGTACTTTACGGTCTCAATATTAATTTTACTAATAAAGTTAATGATAAAGATGTATTTCGATTTAACCCAAGTGATGCTGGTGCCCCTATTTTTTATTTAGGTATAATATTTACCGGTAATATAAATAAAGTAAAAACGCTTATAGAGTTCTTAAAAATTATACCGAAACAACCTACAAAAATAGTAATTTTTGCGAATAATAAAAAAGATTTAGAAAATATGGACTCTTATTTAAGCATGGTTGACATAGGATATTATGGAATTGAATATTTGGGGTGGCAAATGTTACCTGGATCACCTGATAATCGAATCGCTGAGTTGCAGCAATCTACGTTTTTAAATACCGGTCAGTGGTTAGAAGATGATGTAGCTAGCGAGATGTTAAACATTCCCGATAGCAAATTACATAAGTAATATTTTATTGAGAAATCGTCATTGCGATGCAAAACTGTCAGTTTTGACGAAGCAATCCAGTAAAAATTCTAATGTACAGAAATTTTTATTGTTTTTCTTGGTTGCCATGCAGTCTACGACTGTTCATGATGACGTGGTGGTATCCGCGCAACAACTCCGCAACTGTAAGCAGCGTGGCAATTTCATGAAATTAAAACTAGATTGCAGAAAAGCTTCGCTCTTTGCAATGCCAATTTTTAGTATCCATAATGGCAATGCATACGCATGAATGACATAATTCGCATTTAATAAATAATATGAATAATAACTTAATAGCCGCTTTAAAAGATTTAATTATTAATACCGGCAAGGTTGCACTAGATATAAAAAAGGCAGGAATATTGACTGATATTAAATCAGATGGGTCAGTAGTTACTAATGCCGATAAGGAAATTAGTAAAATAATTTATCAAACTTTACGAAGCTTAACCTCTCAAATAGCGATAGTATGTGAAGAGCAGCCGCTACCTATATTAAGCAGTGATACTTTTTGGTTAATCGATCCTATTGATGGGACACGGAGCTATGTAGACGGTAAAAGTACATATACGGTAAATATAGGGCTTATTGAAAACGGTTTTCCAACCATAGGCTTGATATATCACCCTGAAACGGCAAAGCTATATTATACCGATGTGAACGGTCGGTTAAAAATCGAACAGAATTCTAAAGAAATATTTGTTAATCATGAACCAAAACATGAAGAGCTTAATGCGGTAATAGGTTTTTATAATTCAAATAAAGCTACTAAAGAATTTTTAAGTAAGTATTCATTCGGTCAAATAAATGAAATAGGCAGTTCAATTAAATTATGCTTAATTGCTGAAGGGGCAGCTGATATATATCCACAATTCAGTCAAACTATGGAATGGGACATAGCTGCAGGTCATGCTTTAATTAAAGCCGGCGGCGGTAATATTTTAGATACACATGGACAAGAAATTACTTACGGTAAAGAAAATTTCGCTAATCCTAATTTTTTCGCTTGCGGTAAATATTGGTTGGAAAAGTATCCAGCCTGTAATACCTTGGCTTGACCACGGTATCCATTAGAAACATTTGTAGTAGTTCAATATTACTGGATACCGCGATCAAGTCGCGGTATGACAATACAGACTACTGAATCCATGCTTTCGCAGGAATGAGATCTTAAGCTAACTTCTTCAACTCATAAATCAACTCAAGTGCTGCTTTAGGGGATAATTGATCAGGGTCGATAGTTCTAAATTGTTCCTCTAATTTACTTCTTATAGTAGTTTGATTATGTTCAAGATTGAACAAGCGCAAATTATTTGATTCCGTTGATAAAATATTTTTTCCTTTACCGGTAGAAGTTTTCTCAAATTTAAGCAGAATCTGCTCAGCTCTGTTTATAACGCTAGCAGGGAGTCCTGCTAGAGCTGCAACATGAATACCGTAAGATCTATCAGCAGCACCTGATATAATATTATGTAAAAATAGAATATCTTTACCTGACTCCTCAATAGCAATAGTATAATTTTGCAAAGCCGGCAGGAAATTATTCATAACAGTAAGTTCATGATAGTGCGTAGCAAACAAGCAGCGACATTTTAGCTTATCATGGATATATTCAAGCACCGACCACGCTATAGATACACCGTCATAAGTGGATGTGCCTCTACCTACCTCATCCAGTATTATTAGTGAGTTTTTTGTAGATTGAGCAAGAATTGCTGAGGTTTCAAGCATCTCTGCCATAAAGGTTGATTGTCCCTTAATTAAGTCATCAGCAGCACCTATTCGGCTAAATATTTTATCGACTACCCCTATTTTGGCACTTTTAGCAGGCACAAACGAACCTATTTGAGCAATGATTGCAATAATGGCGTTTTGACGTAAAAAAGTACTTTTACCTGCCATATTAGGACCGGTAATTAACCAAATACGCTTAAGTTCCGATAAATGACAGTCATTATATACAAAGCTTTTGCTTTCTCGTTGTAGTACTTTCTCTACTACAGGATGCCGTCCTTTAACGATATCAAAGCTTAAATCATCGGTTAATTCAGGCTTAACATAATCATATTCATCAGCGATGTAAGCAAAATTACAAAATACGTCAAGCACGCTTAAGGAGCTTGCAAGCATTCGTAAATAGGCAGCTTTTTTGATTACTTGGCTACAAATATCGGCATATAATGCTTTTTCCAAGCTTATTACTAAGGTTTTAGCGTTGACTAACTCGCTTTCAAGCTTTTGTAGTTCAGTAGTAGTGTAACGGACATTATTAACCGTTGTTTGACGATGAATAAATTTGGGATCAAGGATTTTATTAACATTTTTAGCGGTAATATCGATAAAAAGCCCTATAACATTATTATGAGATATTTTTAAACTGTCTATGCCAGTTTCTTTGCGATATTGATCTTTTAGCTTTTCAATATGTAACTTTCTGTTATTAATTAAATCATGTAATTGAGCTACTTTCGGATGGTATTCATGTTTTATTATACCTCCGTCATTTAAATTATTTGGTACATCTGCTCTTATGCTCTCGTCTATTAAATGATATAATTCTGCATCGCCTGCGAGAGGTTTGATGATTTTTTCGATAAAATCAGGTAAATTAAAACCGTAAGCGTCAAAAAATACTCCTTTAATAATCGTTGCAGCTTCCAAGGTATATTTAATACTAAGTAAATCACAACCTGAACTTCTGTTCATTGTAATACGTGTTAGGCAGCGTTCTATATCACTAGTTTTTTTTAGAAGTTCTCTAATCCTTTGTACTATTTCTAAGTTAGAATAAAAGAACTCGGTAATATTTAAACGATGATTTATTTTAGCAATGTTGGTTAAAGGACTGGAAAGAAAATTATATAGTAAACGTCCACCTTGTTTAGTAACCGTATGATTGATGGTGTTTAGTAAACTTCCGTTCGAGCTGCCTTGCGAGTTTATTACAATTGCAAGGTTGTGTCTAGTAGAGAAATCAATAGTCATATAGCTATGAAAATTGATAATTCTAGGGATTGGTAAATGAGGGATGTTTTGTTTTTGCGTTAACGATAAATATTCTAAAATGCTGCCTATGACACAAATTTGACTGCTAGATATCTCACCGATTCCTTTAATATCTTTCATTTTATAAAAGTCTAAAATGATTTTTTTGCATTTATTAATCGCAAAACAACTATCAACCTGATATGTAATACGAAAATTTAATTGTTTGAAAATACTATCCGCAAGATTAGAAGATCTTAAATTTTCGCTAACTAGAATTTCACGAGGCTTTAAACGAGCCAGCTCATTCAGAATTTCCGCTTCCGGCACATTAACTACAAAAATTTCGGAAGTAGAAAGATCAACATAACAGATGCTAGCCGTTTCTTTATTTTGCGGTATTACGAGACTTGCTAAATAATTAGGTTCGGCTGAAGCAATTAAATTTTCTTCAATTATAGTTCCCGGAGTTATAATACGTGTAACGTCTCTAGTAACTACCGCTTTATAGCCGCCTCTATTTTTTGCATCTTCAGGGGTTTCAAGCTGGTCACAAATAGCAACCTTATAATTTGCTTCGATTAGTTTAGTTAAGTAATGCTCAAGAGCATGATAAGGCACTCCGCACATCGCAATTTCTTCTTCACCGTTTTTACCTCTTTTTGTTAAGGCAATACCTAAAACATTGCTGGCTAAGATTGCATCATCATAGAACATCTCATAAAAATCACCCATTCTAAATAGTAGTAAACAATCTAAATGAGCAAATTTAATGTCTAGATATTGTTGCATCATTTTCGTTGCAACATCGTAATTATATTTTTGTTTAAACTCTTGAATATTCATATTAAGCAGTATTATTCATATTATGGTTTATCGAATATATAATAATGTTTCATCAAGTTAAATATATATCTTTATAGGAAATTTAATTATAATGCTGCATTATTAAATTATTTCTGTTATTATTAATTTATACTGAAAATATTTACAATTAGATCATTATGAAAGCACAACTTGTATTTCTCAATCATAGAGTGTAAATGACAATTCCGAGTTATATTAGGGAGAAATGAAATTTATCTACAAGAAGTAAGTTAGAGCTGATAGTGCAAGATAATGCTTTTATGGTAATACCTATAAATAAATCAGTTGAAAACTTGAAACATATTTTACCAAAACCTAAAAAATACTATAACTATAGATGAAATGAATGAAATTATTAAAGATTCTTATGATAGGAATTGATACAAATATTCTCATTCGTTACTTAATCTGGGACGATAAAGTCCAAAGCATTCAAGCTATAGAATGAATAGAAAGATATTTCGGTCAAGACAATTCAATATTTATAAATAGTATAGTTATATGTGAATTAGTGTGGGTATTAGAAAAAGGCTATAAATATTCAAAAGGTCACATAATTTCGCTATTAAAGGCAATATTTAGTACAGTTGAATTTAGTTTCGAGAATCAACAAGTCTTATGGTTATCTGTTTTAGAATATGAAAATTATAAAACATATTTTTCTGATATATTATAATAGGTAAGCTGAATATATTTAATGATCGTAATTATACTGTTACTTTTGATAAAGCTGCAAGCGAATTAACAATGTTTAGGCTTGTGCCCGCTATTTGCTCTTAGAGGCTATTTAGAAATCATACGCAGAACCATAGCTGCAAAGAACTACATTATCGGTTAAAATTTGTTTACTAGAATAGCATCTTAATATCGTCAATATTAATAGCTTATAACGTGTCGCTTTTCCTTGTCCAAGACGCTCTAAACGTTTTAAATTAGATAATTTTTTATTATAGACTCAACAGTTCGTTCAGGAAAACCAAGTGCATTTACAGCGTCTTTACGACTAAATTCGTTAATTTATTTTGTATTAATCCAATTCCACATCATTAGTTATTTTGCAGATAACCAATACTCTATATTATCATTTTTAATTATTGATAATGCCATAGTACTTTATGATTTAACCACATTGAAAAAATCAACCAAGTGGTAATATCTTCTGATTTTGTCTTCCATGTAGCTTGAGTTTTATTAAGTGCAATGTAACAATCAATTTTCTTTGCTTCGATAATGTGTTCATGAGAAATAAATCACCATGCTTTAAAAGCAATAAATTAGTTAGTAATCTACTTGTTCTACCATTTCTGTCCTGAAATGAGTGAATGGCTCAATACTCGAAAATAAAATTAGCAATAATGATTACAGGGTGCTTAGTTTTACTATCACCCGTCCAATTGTACTAATCTATTAACTCCTGCATTTCGTTTTTTACTAAAGAAGGTGGAGTTGGATCAAATATTGTACCGACTACATTGCCATTAGGATCTTTTGCTTCTACACGATTTGGTCCAAATTTATAATTTCCTTTATGTCTTGCGTCTTTTTCACTATGAACCAACATATAATTGTGTAACTTTAATATAAATGATTCCGTAATACTAATTTCTGCATAATTATTCAAGATAAATTCAAGGTACTTTAAATATCCAACTATTTCCTGCTCCTCATGAGTCTTAAATTTTTTAACACTTAGATTTTTGTATAGACTTTCGACTTGCTAATCAGTAAGTTTATGACATTCAATACGATTGGAGGAGCCGGTTGAAATGATAATTACTGAACGTGTAAGATGATCTAGTGTGTAAAGTAAGATTTGTTCCGTAATATAGCAACTATTTGTTACTCCTTCAATTGCAGAAATTGTTGTATAAATTTCTGCAATTACTAGAGGATTAAGATTTAGTCTTTTATGTATATGAAAATCTTGTCGATTCATTTCATTATTTTTACATGAGTACTATGTGAAACATAATTAGATAATGTGAGTAACGTCAATATATTTTTATTTTATTTTTAACAATCTAACGTTATGTCTACCGCCTTCAAATTTAGTGGTTAAAAACTTATCTATAATATCAAACACTATTTTGTGATCTATGGTTTTTGCTCCGAGTATTAAGATATTAGCATCATTATGAGCTTTAGCGTTTTCAGCGGTTAACATATTATTGCACAAAGCTGCTCTTATTTCCGAGCTACGATTAGCGGCTATAGACATACCAATTCCTGTATCACTAATTAAAATACCGATAGGAGCTGATTTTTCAATAATAATATCTACTACTTTCTTAGCATAATCAGGATAATCGACGGTTTGCGTATTATTCGTTCCGCAGTCACAAACCTTTAAAGATTTCTGTTCTAAATAATTGATAATTTCAGACTTAAGCTCATAACCTGAGTGATCACTAGCTATGACAATATTATAAGTTTGCATAGTTAATTTTTTGATGGAAAATAATAACAAAAATTATATACTATGTCAGATTTGTTTTCTAATGTAAATAATAGTTTTGTTCAATATATGAAATATCCTGTTGTACTTAGTATCGTTATATGTTTTTGTTTAGTTGCTTGTGTTGAACAGCCGCCTGCTCCAATTGAGTATAAAGTAGGAGATGTAACTGCAAATAATAATTCTACCGCATTAGAACACGATGAGGGGTTGATAGTTCAAAGAACTATGGAAGACGATACCGTATCAGAAAAAGTTAGCGGTATACTCGAAGAACCAAAGGCGAAAATTATAGAATGTTATAATGATGATATTGAGATTCCTATATCTCGGAATGAATATGAAGAAGAGATAGAGCAGTCAAACTTTGTAAAACCGTTAAACGGTGTAATGCTTACCGAGTTTAAAGACGGTAAAAGTAAAGGGATAGATATTGCAGTTAAAGAATATAGCGACGTTAAATCGATAGCCGCAGGAACGGTAATATATTCAGGTTTTAATAAACAATTTGGTAATTTAGTAATAGTTAAGTTAGATAAAGACGATTTAGAAGTAGCATATGCGAGTTTAGATGATTTGTTACTTAAAAAAGGTGATAAAATTACTAAAAATAGTGTTATCGGACATGTAAAACATAAGTTATATTTTGCAATGCGTAGAAATAGAATAGCGGTTGATCCGAGTAAATATATAGAATTTTAAATGGAAGATATTATTATTCTTACTAAATACTGTGAACCTCAAAATGTTATAGTAAGAAGGAGTGGTAAGGCTAAAAATATAGCCATACGAATTACGCCTAAAGGTGCAGAGCTTGTATTGCCTCTTAAGTCAAAGTTAGAGAAAGGTTATAATTTTCTGTTAAGTAAAGAATATTCGGTTAGGCAAAAATTACGTCGTAATGTAACTGTGATACCAAAGTATGCAGATAAGATTTCTATTTTGGGTAAATCTTATGAAATAATACATATTGATTCGTCTAAAAATCAGATAAAACTAAATGATTCTACGTTAAAAGTATATTGTAGTACGGTACTAAAAAACTTAGTATAGCAGTATTTCTTAAAAAGACATTATTAGCAGAAATAAAAATAATAGTAGAGAATATATCTAAAAAACGTAATTTAACTTATTTCAATATTAGAATAATGGAACATGTTACTCGCTGGGGAAGCTGTTGTAGCAAAGGGAATCTTGCTTTTAATTGGCGAGTAGTTCTTGCTCCCTTTGTAGTACTGAAATATTTAGTAGCTCATGAAATGGCACATTTAAAAGAAATGAATCATAGTGAAAATTTTGGGGAGCTAGTTGAGGATATATATCCTGAATACCAACCGGCAAAATTATGGCTAAAAAGAAACGGTAAAAATTTATATAGTTATTTATCTTAGAGTTTATCAATTAAAATAAAAAGGTAAAATATATGCATCATTTAGTTACAAATGAAAAATCTAAATATATAAATAAGCTAATTGATGAAGTTACGCTATATCATCAACCAACTTTAATAAAAAGAAATAATGCTGTATTAATTTCTGAAGAAGATTGAGAAGATATACAAGCAATTTTACTAGTATCGTCAAATAAAAAATCAAGTTAGTCTTTACTTAAAGGCAAAAATACCCCTTACTCTGAGTGTAGTACAAAATTAGATTAGTTATAGTTTATACATTATATTGTACGCATGATGTGAAAAAGGATTTTAAGAAAATTATAAAATCAAATCATAAAGAGCTTTGCTTACAGTTTTTAGATTTAATAGCTCAAAATCCTTTTCAAACTCCACCTCCATATAAAAAGCTTTTAGGAGTACATTTAGGGATATATTCACGAAGAATTACAACATAGATTATTTTAGGAAGTTGATGAAAAAAAATAAAAGAATAAAAGTATTAAAAATGTGAAATCATTATTATGATAATTAAAGAATACAGAGGATAGAATGCACAACACCACGAAAAGAGTAACAGTTCCGGCACTTGAAGAAATCTTATACGAGCCTATAAAAGTGTTAGATCATGGCTTTATTAGAGTGATCGACTATATGGGGGATGATAGTGCTATAGTACAAGCGGCTCGTGTTTCTTACGGTAAGGGTACGAAGCAGTTGAACCAAGATAAAGGGCTGATAAACTATTTGCTTCGTCATTATCATACCACTCCTTTTGAGATGTGTGATATCAAGTTCCATATTAAACTACCAATATTTATTGCAAGACAATGGGTTAGGCATAGAACAGCTAGTGTTAACGAATATTCGGCAAGGTACTCTATTTTAGGCAACGAATTTTATTTACCAGAACCGGCAAATATTGCTTCCCAATCTGTCGTAAATAAACAATGTAGAGAATGTGATAGCTTACCGAAAGAAGTGGCCGAAAAGGTCCTTGCAATCTTAGAGGAAGATGCTAGACAGTGCTACGTGCATTATAAGGAGCTGATGAATGCTGATGAAGATGGTAATATGATAGATGAGAATACCACCGGAATAGCAAGAGAGCTTGCTCGTATGAATTTAACTTTAAATTATTATACGGAATGGTATTGGAAAATTAATTTACATAATTTGCTTCATTTCTTAAGATTGCGTGCTGACACTCACGCACAATATGAAATTAGAGTTTATGCCGAAAAAATGCTTGAGATAGTCAAAGCTTGGGTTCCTTTTACTTACGAAGCTTTTGAAGAATATCGTTTGCGAGGAGCAAATATTTCACGTAAAGGTTTATGCGTAATTAAAAGAATGATAAACGGTGAACAAGTGACTCATAAGAGTAGTGGTATGACTAAAAGAGAGTGGGAAGAATTAATGAAGATATTTTGTTAGTTCTATGTCACTCCCGCGTAGGCGGGAATCCACTGCTTTCCTTTGTGTCATCCAATGATTTATTCACGGGGTGACAACAAAAAATTTGGATTTCTGCTCCCGCAGGAATGATATATAATAACCATAACGGAATTTGATAAAAAGGAGTATTTTGAGTGAGAAATATTATATATTTTATACTATTACTATTATTTAGCTTTAAAGGTTATGCACTTGAAACAATAAATATTGAGCATGGGCAAGCTGCTCCTACGCCTATAGCAGTTAATAAATTTAATATCGATAGTTCTGCTGATTACGTACTGGGTAATGATGTGGTTAAAGTTATCTCTAATGATTTAAAGCTTTCGGGGGTATTCTGTCCTATTTCTTCTGCATCTTTTATAGAAGAGAGGACAGGAATAGAATATAAACCGCTTTTTGCTGCATGGCGTCAAATTAATGCTAGCCTTTTAGTAAATGGTGAAATTAAAAAACTAGAAAGCGGTAAGCTTAAAATTAGCTTTATATTATGGGATACATTGCTTGAAAAACAGCTTGCCGGCGAAATTCTTGAAGTACCAGAAAATTTATGGCGAAGAGCAGCACATAAAATTGCTGATAAAATTTATGAAAAAATTACCGGTGATGCCGGTTATTTTGACACCAAAATAGTGTATGTATCAGAAAGCACTTCTTTACCAAAAATAAAAAGAATTGCTTTGATGGATTATGACGGTGCTAATAATAAATATCTGACCAATGGAAGGTCACTAGTATTAACCCCAAGATTTGCTCGTTCAGCGGATAAGATTTTTTATGTTTCATACGCAACTAAAAGAAGAGCTCTTGTTTATGAAAAGGATTTAAAAACAGGTAAAGAAAGCGTAGTAGGTGACTTTTCTGGTATATCTTTTGCTCCTAGATTCTCACCGGACGGTAGAAAAGCCGTAATGTCAATAGCTAAAAACGGCTCAACTCATATTTACGAAATTGACCTTGCTACTAAACGGCTGCATAAATTAACTGACGGATTCGGTATTAATACCTCTCCTAGCTATTCACCGGACGGTAAAAAAATTGTATATAACTCCGATAGAAACGGTGTGCCTCAATTATATATCATGAATTCGGACGGAAGTGACGTTCAGCGTATTAGTTTCGGTGGAGGTTCTTACACTGCTCCTAGCTGGTCGCCTAGAGGAGACTATATAGCATTTACTAAGATTATTAGAGGAGCTGAAGGAAAAACTTTTAATATTGGAATTATGAAAGCATACCCCCAAGATGATGAGAATCGTGAAAGGATAATAACAAGCGGATATTTAGTCGAAAGCCCTTGTTGGTCACCTAACGGACGAGTCATTATGTTTGCTAAAGGTTGGCCGTCTGGAGCTAAAGCTCCGGGGAAAAACAAAATTTTTGCAATTGATCTAACAGGTCATAATGAAAGAGAAATTATAACACCGGAGGATGCTTCTGATCCTGAATGGTCAGGAGTGCTGAATTGATGTTACTTCTGTGAAAGCATTGTTACGTGGATCATTTTATGTCATTCCCGCTTCCGCGGGGATGACATAAAGTAGGTTTTTCGATCTATGCAGCCCAATGGCATATCAAGACACTGGATTACAATCCAATAAGGCTTAAGCTACTTCTCTACTATGGTTTAAAATAAACTTCTTTATTTTTTCAAAAGCAGTATTTTCTATTTGTCTAATACGTTCCTTAGAAATATTATACTCATTGCTTAAAATATCTAAAGTTGTAGGAGTATCCGTTAATTTACGCTCTGTTAAAATACGAAGTTCCCTATCGTTTAAAATCTTCATAGCATTAGCTAATAACTTCCTTTTACTGGTAAAATTTTGCTTATTAATAGCCATAGCTTCTGGAGTAGGGCGTGTTTCTGGTAATAGTTCTATCAGTTCTCCTGATGCTGCATCATCACTATTTATAGAGTTATTTAATGATAAATCAGGACCTGAAATTCTAGTATTCATCTCGGACACTTCATTAACCGAAACGCCTAATTCATCTGCTATTTTTGCAAAATCATCGGTAGTAATAGCCCTTGAGTATAAATTAGTAATTTTATGCTTAACTTTATTAAGACTAAAAAATAATTTTTTTTGTGCAGCCGTTGTTCCCATCTTTACTAATGACCAAGATTTTAATATATATTCTTGTATGGCTGCTTTAATCCACCACATCGCATATGTTGACAGGCGGAAACCAAGTTCGGGATTGAATTTTTTTACTGCCTGCATTAAACCTATATTACCTTCCGAAACCAATTCGGTAATAGGAATGCCGTAAGTCCTATAGCCGCTTGCAATTTTTGCCACAAGCTTAAGATGACTCGTGACTAATTTATGTGCAGCTTGTAAATCATTCTCTTCTAAATAGGATTTCGCTAATAAAAACTCTTCTTCTTGCGTAAGTGAAGGAATGTTATTAATTTTCTGTAAGTAGTTATAAAACCCTGACTCGCTAGAGATTGCTAATGCATTAATATTATTCGTCATACCAACCTTACTATTTTTCTTTATACTAACACATATATGATCTAAAATAAACTTTGTCTAGAGTATTTTTAAATAAAATCACATAATGTCTAAAAAATCCAATAAAAATCTAGCTTTTTCCTTGCTTGGATTAATAATGAGTATGGTGTTACTAAGTTTTGCTTCCGTACCTATCTATAATTTATTCTGTAAAGTGACAGGATATGGCGGTACTACTGCAAAAGAAACGGTGAGTGTATATTCTAAGGTAAAAGGCACTAAACCTATAATTATCGAGTTTGATGCTAATGTTGATAAAGATTTACCTTGGCGGTTTATTCCAAGGCAGCAAAGAGTGCAAATTGTTCCAGGGCAGAATACTCTAGTGTTCTATGAAATGGAGAATCTAAGCAATAACGATATAATAGGCACTTCCGTATATAATGTGACTCCCAATAAAGCAGGAAAATATTTCATAAAAATTCATTGTTTTTGTTTTGAAGAACAATTATTAAAAGCCGGAGAAAAAGTCTTAATGCCGGTTACATTTTATATAGATAAGGCTTTTGAGCTTGATCCTGAAATGCAAGACATTAAAGTACTTACCTTATCTTATAGCTTCTTTAAAGTAAGAGAGCTATATACTCGCTGAATTTGCAAAATTGGCAACGTCGTCTTGTAAGTCCTACGGTCCTAACGTATTCAGTATACGCTGCGGTCCTCGGCTTACAGCCTCCTTGCTCTTTTCCAAATTGAGCTTCGCATTACCAACTCTTCATTTACTTAAAGTATAGCTGTTACCTAGTTCGCTTGACCACAGTATGACAACGGAGCCTTTTGCAAGAGCCATGCAGACAAAGCCCATCATTGATGTTCTATAACCCACTTACGTAGCCTCACAATCGGCGGAGTGTTTATAAGAGCAGTGGAAGGTAAAACTTTACCGTTAGTATTAAAATGAATTATAGGATCTATACCGTATATGCTATACCATGGCTTTAATGGTGAGCTATTTGAATATTTACGGTGAAACCAAGATAATAAAGGTGCTGTTTCCGCATATTCTATTACTTTAACCGATTGTGGATTTTTGTGATATATAAGGCTAAGTACCGATTGGTCGGAATGATGCCATTTATATTCATCATAATTAGGATGAATATTATAATCTTTGCCTGAAAGAATTCTAATATCTTCACAATTTTTTAGCCATTTTTCAATAAAAGAACGAGAAAGCTTGGTATTACGCACAACAATAACGGCACTCCAAATATGATCGTCATTTCTGCATTCTTCGGTTAGACAATCCATTAAGGCAAAGGTTTCACCTTTAATAAAACTACCGTTTTTACGATCGCGATCATGTACTAGTAATATATCATTATCGCCTAAAAGATTTGTTAAACTACTGATATGCTTTTTAATAACAAAAGCCGAATCTAAATATACTATAATAGCTCCTTCTGGTGCTTTTTGCATTGTTTTAAGTATAATATAAGGTTTCCATATCCATAAACCAGCTCCTGCAAGCTCATTAAAAATTTTTTGATTTTTCTCTATAAACACTTGAGGTATATGCTTTTTCTTATAGTTCAATATGAAATCTATACCTTTATTAATTGCATAATGAGTGGTTACATTTTGATTACGATAAATATACTCCGGACCATCGGCATAGGAAACTAAATAGATAGGTTCTTTTATAGAATTATGAATAGATAAATCTACTTTTTGTAATGATAAATCATTAATAAAACCTTGATGTGCATATTCTAAGATAATAAGTAGAAAATAAATTAGAGCTAATGTAATAATCGTTTTATATAGTATTTTAAATAACATATGATTTTTGAGTTCTTTAGTCTATGTCATTGTAAGGAGGTATTGCCTATATGAGCGAAAAAACTGTGCGATATCATTCCCGCGTAAGCTGGAATAATATCGGAGTGTTAATCAATCTTACCAAGCAATTCTTTTGAGACAACGCCGATTATATCAATAATAGCAAATAATAGCATTTTAATATATTAAAAGATAGTGTTGTAATTTAATTATAAATTTAGTACAATTTGGTGTTTGTTTAAGGTTGATATGATTAATTTAGGTGATAAGCATTCTACTATAGTTGTTGCCATGTCCGGCGGGGTTGATAGTTCGGCAGTTGCCGCAATGCTGCACGAGCAGGGACATAATGTTATAGGTATCACCTTGCAGCTATATGATCACGGTATGGCAGTAGGGAAAAAAAATGCCTGTTGTGCCGGTCAGGATATTTACGATGCTAAAATGGTAGCAAATAAGCTAGGTATTCCACATTACGTACTTGATTATGAGAGTAAATTTAAAGAGTCGGTAATAGATAATTTCGTCGATAGCTATTTACAGGGCGAAACACCGTTGCCATGTGTGCAATGTAATAACTCGGTAAAGTTCAGGGATCTAATTAAAACGGCTAGAGAGCTTGGAGCATCTCAGCTTGCTACCGGTCATTATGTACGCAAAGTAAGCGGCGATAACGGAGTGGAGTTGCATACGGGACTTGATCCGGCAAAAGATCAAAGTTATTTTTTATTTACGACAACTAAAGAGCAATTGGAATATTTAAGTTTCCCTCTAGGATGGTTTACTAAGGATGAAACACGAAAGCTTGCTAGTAAATTTGGGCTTGAGGTAGCATATAAGCCCGACAGCCAAGATATTTGTTTCGTACCTGACGGAAATTATAAGAGCGTAATAAATACAATACGTCCAAATGCCAGTGAAAGCGGTAAGATTATTCACATAAACGGGTTTGCGCTAGGAGAGCATAGCGGTATAATTAACTACACTATAGGGCAACGTCGTGGGCTTGGTATAGCTTATAACGAGCCCTTATATGTAGTAAAGATTGATCCTAAGGACAATATAGTGTATGTAGGACCTGAGGCTGCATTACATGTGCAGGAATTTATAATTAAAGATGTGAATTGGCTTGCAGATGAGATTAAAGATAACAAAAAGCTAGAAGTAGCCGTTAAAATCCGCTCAACAAGACCGCCTCGTTTAGCCGCAATAAGTAAACTAGGTGATGATAAAATGAAGATCAGATTTTTATCAGCAGAAAAAGCCGTCGCCCCTGGGCAGGCATGTGTTATTTATGCTGGTGAAAGAGTACTCGGCGGCGGGTGGATTACTAGAGATATAAGGTAGATTATACATTGTTGTATGGCGGATGTAATTCCAACTACGCTGGAATGATAGATCACTCACTAAAACGGGAGAAACTAATGAGTTTTTTAAGGAAGAAAAGTTTTGAATCAGTAAAAGAGATAGGTAGCTCAAGCGGTCTTAGTAAGACGCTTGGAGCATTAGATTTAATATTACTAGGTCTTGGTGCAATGATTGGTACTGGCGTATTTGTCGTTACCGGTATAATTGCAGCTAAATATTCAGGACCTGCGGTAATGTTATCTTATGCGATTGCAGGTATTACCTGTATCTTTGTAGCACTTGTTTATACTGAACTTGCTGCAATGCTTCCAACTTCAGGAAGTATCTATACTTATTCCTATGTAGCATTCGGCGAAGTATTTGCTTGGATGATTGGTAGTGTTATAATATTGGAGCTAGGTGTTGCTGCAGGAATAGTAGCTGCAGGCTGGTCTGGCTACGTACAAGGAATATTAGCAGCAGGCGGAATCAATTTACCGAAAGAATTAACGACCGTACCGACAAACGGCGGTATAATAAATTTACCGGCATTTTTAATCTCGGTATTTATTGGATTTATTTTATATTTAGGGACTAAAGATAGTAAGCGACTGAATGCAATTTTAGTTTTCATAAAAATGGTTGCAATATTTGTATTTATACTCGCTGCTGCTCCTCATTTCGATGTTACTAACTGGAGTAACTTTATGCCTTTCGGCTTTAGTAATGTTCTAGTGGGTGCATCTATTTTATTTTTAGCTTTTACGGGATTTGGAACGATTGCAACTGCAGCTGAGGAATGTAAAAATCCAAAACGTGATATAATGATCGGTATTATCGGCTCGCTTGTTCTAACTACTATAGTTTATGTAACAATGGCAGGGCTTGTTACCGGTATTGCACATTTTGATCAATTAAATAACGACCAACCGCTTGCTTATGCTTTAACTATCAATAATAGCAAGATTGGCTCTGCTATCGTGGCAACCGGTGCGGTTTGCGGTATGATGACGGTGTTGATGATGAATATTTACGGTACTTCTCGTATTTTTTATGCTATTGCACGTGACGGTTTACTACCGAAAAGTTTTGCAAAGCTGCACCCAAAATATGACAGTCCGTATATTACAATTATAATATTTGCTTCTTTATCCGCTATCCTTGGAGGATTTTGTTCTACGGAATTATTAACGCAATTCACTTCAATGGGAGCATTAATTGATTATATAACAGTTACAATAATAGTAGTATTATTTAGAGTAAAGCTACCTGACGCTCAAAGACCTTTTAAATGTCCTTTAGTATTTATTATTGTACCGTTTATTTTAATTGCTTGTGCATATTTACTATTTATTCAAATATATGACGGTGAATTTAATATATTAATGGCAGGTCGTGCATTAATATATTGGTTTATTACGATATTTATTTTATATATTATAAGATCGTTTTTTATGACGAAGGAATGAAGTTAGTATTTTTCAGTGTCATCACGCGACTTGATCGTGGGATCCAGTCTTTTTTAATTTTTTTTGGATACCGTGTTCAAGCCACGGTATGACACCGAGCGGTTTTTTCGCTACATGCGAGATGACATTAATAAAACCATAAAATTAGCCAAATGACTGAAAAGCTGCAGCCACTTCGAGGAATTAAAGATCTATTGCCGGATGATTATAAAGTCCACGACTATATAATTAGCAAAGCAAGAGATGTTGGAGTATTGTACGGCTATAAGCAAATGAGTACTCCAATACTCGAGTATACCAAGGTTTTTAACCGTTCGATGGGTGAAAGTTCTGACGTAATAAGTAAAGAAATATATAGTTTTCTAGATAAAAGCAATGAATCTGTAGCTCTTAGACCTGAATTTACAGCCGGTATTATAAGAAGCTTCATCTCAAATGGTTTGCAGCACAAGCTACCTCTTAAACTTTTCTCTACCGGTCCTGTTTTTCGTTATGATAGACCGCAAGCAGGGCGTCAACGTCAATTTCACCAACTGAATTATGAATATATTGGAGCTAAAGGAGCTATTACTGATGCTGAAACTTTGAAGTTAGCGATAGACATACTTAAAGCACTCGCAATAGAGCAGGATACTCTCTTGGAGCTTAACTCTCTTGGATGTAGTGAATCAAGAAGTGCTTATAAACAAAAGCTGGTAGAATATCTAAGTGATTTTAAAGATCAATTATCGGAAGAAAGCAAAATAAGGATGATTAAAAATCCAATGCGAATACTTGATTCTAAAAGTGAAATTGATCAAAAAATAGTTGCTTATGCTCCGATTTTATCTGAATATTACACTGATGAATCCAAAGAATATTTTGATGAGTTAATAAAGTATCTCGACATTTTAGGTGTGAAATATAGCATAAATCCACGTTTGGTTAGAGGGCTTGATTATTACTGCCATACTGCTTTTGAATTCACTACAAACAAGCTTGGGAGTCAATCTACTATTCTTGCCGGTGGTCGATATGACGGGCTTAGCCGAATCATGGGTAATAATGATGATGTTCCGGCTATCGGTTTTGCTGCCGGTATTGAGCGTATTGCTTTGATGCGAGAATATGATATATCTGAAGTAAAGCCTGTATTTGTATTACCTATAGGCGACAATAATATTACTTACGCTTTAGAAATTGTAGATAAATTGCGTGCACAAAATATTGCTACTATTGTAGAACCCTTAGGTAAAATAGCTAAAAGGATGCAACGTGTTCTTAATGAAAATGCTAAATTTATTATTTTTATAGGTGATGAAGAACAAGAAAATAATAGCATCAAACTTAAAGATTTAGAAAAACAAGAAGAATATATAGTAGATTTTGCAAAAGCTTTTGAGTTATTGAAGAAGTATTAAATATTTATAACTTTTCTAAAACCTTTTCAATTATTCCTGAATTTAACCACGACATCTAAAAATATGATTATTATAAACGATTTAGCCATGAGTTATGGTACAAGAAGACTATTTACTGATGTAAATTTGTATATTAAAAATAATAAACGATATGGTTTAGTAGGTGCTAACGGAGCAGGTAAAACAACTTTTTTCAAAGTTTTAACTAAGGAAGGAGAGCCAGCTTTCGGTGATATTAATATACCTAAAAACTCTAAAGTAGGTTGTTTAAAACAAGATCAATTTCTTTATGAAAATACTAAAATTATAGATACGGTAATAGCAGTAAATAATGAGTTATGGAAAGCTTTACAGGAAAAAGAAGCGATATTAAAGCGGCAAGAATGTAGTGATGAAGATTGGTATAAGCCTGGTGAACTTGAATAGGTAATATACGATAATGATGGTTATACTGCTGAAATTGTTGCGGCTAACTTGCTTGTAGGTCTTGGTATAGCCGCAAAATATCATTATGAACCGCTTTCTGCGTTGTCATAGTATTATTGATTGGCTTAAAAAGCAATCTGAAAAGGCCACGGAAAATACTATTAGAAATACGCTTGGACAAGTATTATTCCGTAGTGATGAAGTAAATAAAAATATTTTAAATCTAAGCGGCGTGGAGTGTACAAGGTTATTACTTGCTAAAATGATGCTAGAAAAAAGTAATATTTTGGTTCTTAAATGAACCGACAAATCACCTTGATATAGAGTCACGCGAAGCTCTTAAAAAATCTCTAATTGATTTCGATGGTACGGTAATCTTAGTAACACATGATCATGATTTTGCAAAATATATAGTAACAAGCATTATTGCTCTTTCCCATAGGAAAAATATTGTTGATTTTAAAGGTAAATATGATGACTATATTGCGAAATACGGTAATGATTATTTAAGTTTTGCTATTAAATGATTCTAAGTTTTAGGATTGTCATCGCTAGGAGGCATTGTTGCGTGAACGCTGATGTCATTCCCGCGTAGGCGGGAATGACATTGAAGTGCTAAACTACCTTACAAAACAATGCCTATTCAAATCCTAATCCAGCGCAATATTTATTAAAATATCTGGTATCATGACTGATAACTTTAACTTTATCATTAGAATAAAGTGATTCAGATTCACTGTATATGGTTGTGCCGTCATCCATATAGCGAATAGAATAAGATGGGAGACCATATAATACATTCCCGTTCTTTTTCACTTAAGTAATGTAATATCACAATCAATGGCAGAAATAATGAAGGAATAAGCTGAACAAATCTCTCATAACAATGTGGATTCGTGAACAAATTACCATTAATAACAAAGTTTTTATAATAAGCTTTTAAATATTTATATGCACTAAAATGGTAAAAATTATTATTTAGAGTTATTCACTTAAGGAAAGCTTACCTTCTCTAAATCTTTGCTTATTACTTTTCAGCAATTGATGTTTTACCAATTTCGCATAAATTTTACAAAATTCATCGACCATATAGAATATTGTAGTATATTTACACATGTTATTAAACCTTTATTTTACTCCTTCAGTGTCCTATTATTTATATAAGGTTTAATAAGTCTTGCAACCTTCCTGCCTCTCTATTCCTTATCCATAATCGGGGTTATCAACACTCTTCCTAACAACAACGAAAATTTTGCACATAACCTAATGACAAAAGTACAATATGAATATATTATTTAATTTTAGAATAATTAAATAATATACATTCAATGAGTGCAGATACTAATATTAGCGATAGCTTAGAAATTGTTACGCAAGATCATTTATCACTTTTTGCTTTAATAAACTCCTCCGACATTATCGGTAAGTCAGTTATGTTGATGCTGCTTATTACTTCCATTTGGTCATGGGCTATTATTTTGGATAAAATATTTAAGCTAGCGCAAGTGCAGCGCAGAATGAAGGATTTTGAAAATGTATTTTGGTCCGGTGGAGTATTAGAGCAATTATATGACAGCATAAAAAGGTCGGTTAATAATCCGCTAGCTTTGATATTTGTCTCGGCTATGGATGAGTGTAAGAGTTTAAGTACTAAAGGGCTTTCCGATGCATTAAAAAACAACCATAAGGAGCGTATAACTGGTGCAATGTACCTAGCTCAAAATAGGGAAGTCGAAAAGCTTGAGAAGAATTTAAGCTTCCTCGCAACTGTTGGATCAAGTGCGCCGTTCGTAGGTTTATTCGGCACTGTTTGGGGAATTATGCACAGCTTCCAGTCGATTGCTACTTCTAAGAATACTTCTCTTGCAGTAGTAGCCCCAGGGATTGCTGAAGCGCTACTTGCAACAGCTATAGGTTTATTTGCTGCTATTCCGGCAGTAATTTTTTATAATTATCTGATTTCCCGCATTACTCTTATCAACAATAAGATTGAAGATTTTAGTAGCGAGCTAAATTCTATACTGTCTAAGGCAATTGATCAGGAGAAGATATAATGGCTATGAAGCTTGCTGGAACTAATAGAAAAAGCAAAAGAGCGGTCGTTAGCGAAATTAATGTTACGCCGCTTGTAGACGTAATGCTTGTGCTGCTAATTATTTTCATGATCACTTCTCCAATGCTTGTTTCAGGCGTGAATGTGGATTTACCTGAGACAAATTCAAGTCCGATTTCAGGACAGGATGAACCGCTAGTCGTCACTATCAGTAATAAAGGTGAAATTTACCTTCTTGAAACTCCTATAGAGAGAACACATTTAACCGACAAGCTTTCAAATATCACTAAAGAGAAAAAGGATGCTAGAATTTTTGTAAGAGGCGATAGAAATGTTTCTTATGGGCAGGTAGTAGAGATAGTTGCCAAAATTCATGCTGCCGGCTTTTCACGTGTAGCTCTTATTTCAAATATTAAAAATAATGAAAAGTAATCAAAATAGGGATAATTTTACGGTTTTCCTTAGCTTCTCTATTGTTCTGCATTTACTTCTTTTATATTGTTTGCTATTCGGTATGCCATCGCTTTTTGAAAAATTATCGGAAGAGAAAACTATAACTTTTGAGATGTTATCTGTTAGCGATAGACCAAATATCATAACCCAAACAAAGCAAAAAGAAGCTCCGATAGAAAACGAAGACGCTACAAAGTCTGAGCAGCGTAAGCCAAAAGAAGAACCGCAAGACTCGCCTAAAGCAGAAAAAGCAAAAGAGCCTGATGCTAAAACAATAGAAGAAAAGCCAAAAATAGAAGAGAAAAAACCTATAGAAGAACCAAAGCATGAAGAAGCGAAAGAAGCATTACTTGAGAAGAAAGACGAAGTAAAGGAAGAAAAGCCTAAAGAAGAGGAAAAAAAACAAACATACGAAAAGAAGAAAACTGAAGAGCACAAAGAGGAAGTGGTTGTTAACAAACTGGAAGAGACAGCAAAAGAGGTAAAGAAAAAAGAGCCTAAAACTGATGAGCTTGACTCTTTACTTAAGAATTTAGAGCAATCTTCGGAAGGGGATAATGTAAAATCTAATAAGCATAAAAGATCAAAAAAAGCTGATAATGCAAAAGAAGCTAAAGGAGTTGATACGGATGGGCTACCTCTTTCCGAAAGTGAAACATCTTTAATAAAAAGACAGATTGAAAGACATTGGAGTAATGTACCAGCAGGGGTTAGAGGTAATAATAAGGTAAAAGTCATTATTAGCATTACGCTAGATAAAGCAGGTAACGTTGAGCATGCAAAGGTAAAAGAAAAAATCTGTCCTAATATTACGGCTAGCGTTTGTGAAGCTTTAGCAGATAATGCAATTAGAGCAGTATGGCAAGCAAGCCCTATTGAAAATCTTGATCCTGCACGCTTTAACCATTGGAAAGAGATTAATGTTAGCTTTGATCCGAGTAAATTGTAGCATTATTGCATAGCTCGTCTTGTCATTCCTAGCTAAAAGTGGGCATGACATTAAGGACAATGTAATAATTGAAAAATATTATTCATTATGTTCGTGGTGAGTACTGATGAATTCAAGCCACATATCTTGTCGCTCATTATCAAAACAACAATAGCAGCAATAATCCTCTCAAGAATAATAAGCTTGATCACATTAACAATAGGATCAAAGCAGTATTACTAGAGCTTGTTAAATCATATTCTGAAGGTAATAAATCCGTTGGAATGTCTTTATTCATAAAACTTAGTTATTATGTTTACTATTTATAAATAAAAGAACTCTATAACTTTGTCTATTAACATTATATTTATTTCATAAAGTTTTAAGAGCATGATAAGTAAATAACCATAAATGGCATAGATTTATACCAAAATGGACTATCATAGAGTATAATATTTGTCCTGTTGTATAATATGCATAACCATAGAAGAATCAGATATAGTGCTTAACGCTATATATATTAGTCCGCATTGAAAATGTACGATCTAAATATTAAAGATGCTATAATAACAGCTAAAATCTGCGGTTTCCGTAAAAGATTTTGTAATGTTCTTTGTAAAAACTCTTGAAAGAATACTTCCTCAGCAATACAAACGAAAAAGAAATTATTAATTGCCAATATCGTTAATATGCTTGAGATTTTAGGCTCAAATAAGGCGTAACTGCTTATTAAAGATAGAACCATAATGATTACTATACATAGTAATAGAGAACGAGAAGTATATTTTATAGCATTCGTATGTTCTTGTTTTTCTAAAATATATAAATCACTGACAGAAAAAATTATTAAAGCCGGAATTATTTTATCAAAATTTGGATACATAGAAAAAATAGTCATAGCAAGTAGGTTAAAACATCTCGGAACTTTTTATGAAAAGCAAAATCGGTAAAACAAACTGAAATAGATATCAATAATAAGATTTTTAGTACTTTATTTAGCTGTAAATTAAAATAGGTATAGGTAATAGCAGCAAAAATAGATAAAGCCCTACAACTCCTATAATATTTATTATACCTTAATATAAAGCGGCTAAAATTGTAATGCCTATGCTTAAATATAACAGGTCTTTTATCACGACAAAATAAAGATATTAATATTGGTGTAATAAGAAAATATAGGTGATAGTTAAAGATGACATATAAACCTTTGTAAAAAACTATTTTTAATATATAATTACTTTTTAGCATTAAAAATAGAAAAATTATTAAATATAGATAGTTTCAATAGATAATAATTAGATTTTAAAAAGAAAATATAAAAGGTAATCATAAGAAAAACCAATAAAATAATAGATATAGAATTGGAAGATTTTATGAAAGATATAGAATATTGGGACAAAAATTTTTCAGGCTGTAAATATTCAGATAAATTAATCGAAAGGCTTTTATTATTAAATACCCAAGTAAAACAACCTATTGATATCAGAGAAGTGAAAAAAGGTATTTATTATGCTCGTAAATATCATGGTGAGCAAATGCGTCAATCGGGTGATCCTTATTATTCTCATCCAATCGCAGTAACAATTATGGTAGCAGAATTTGTAGCAAAAGAAGCGCCTAAACTCTTTACCTTTAGAATGCTACAAGCTGCATTACTTCACGACACTATTGAAGATACTGAACTTACTGAAGAAATGATAAGCAATATTTTTGATGAAGAAGTAGCAATGCATGTAGAAGGTCTCACTAGAATTAAAGCTTGTGGAAAAATAAGTAGTGCGAAAAGTCTTATTTTATTAATTAAACAAAAAAGATACGATACTGCTCTTATAAAACTTTTTGATAGAATACATAATTTACAAACTTTAGAAGCAAAATCGCCTGAAAAAGCTCATAAAATCATTAAAGAGACATTAAAAAGCTTTTTAGTGTTAAGCGAAATCCTTGAGATACCTTCAGTTTCAGAGCTTATATATACTGAATGCTATAAAAATAATTTAAAGTTTAATATAAATTCTACTCTTAATAAAATTATAAATTTTGATTCTTTTCCATTTTCTCAAAATAAGTTACTCCCATGAAGAAAGCTGTACCTACCGGAATGAAAATTAAAAATAATCCCCAATATCCTAGATAATTGGTAAGATAAACTAAACCAAATGAGGTTATAATATAAGTAAATAATTTTGCTATTGCACTTAGCATACTAGTATATGTAAATCTCTTAAAAACTGGAAAATATTTATAAAATATAGGAGCTGCCGGTACGTGATCAAATACGAATAATGCAGCTAAACATTGAAAAATAAAAATATATAAAGGAGTAGGGTTATAATTTAACATTATAGGGAAAAAAATGAGAGAGGTAAAAAATAGATATAATTTTACCTTTAGGATTTTTAAAGGATGGATTTTATAGCTAAGAAATGCAAGACCTATAATACCGAGTAAATCTATTATAGATACCCAAAAATTTTGATTTATAATTTGATATGGAGTAAATCCGAATTCTCTTTTTAATATATCAGCACAATATATATACACGAAATAAAAACACGGAGGTCTAGCACATTGGATAAAGAAATACCAAATAGAAGTGGCGTTTGGAACTTGTTGATCTATAATATCTTTGTCAATTTCTTCAAGCGTAATATTATTTTCTTGAAGTCTTAGTTTTAATTTATTTTTTTTATTTGAAAATGCCTCTGCTTCTTTTAAACTAGTCCTCGCAATAGTACCTACAAAAGCAATGGTTGCACCAACAAAAAATGCTATACGCCAACTTGGTTCATGCTGATAAATATTGTGATTAGTAAAAATTGATGCAATACCTAGTGCTACCGTCGTGCCTACGGCAGAAAATACGGTTATAATTGCTACTAATGGATATTGTATAGGAGGAGATGAATTTTCGGTTAAGTATAGCTCTGCACCTCGTGCCTCTGCAGTTGCCGACATACCTTGAATTATACGACATATAGTAAGAGTCCAAGAGGCTGTTATACCTATTTGTGCATATGTTGGCATACTACCTATAATCACACACGTAATAGCCATTAATAGGGTAGTTAAAACAACTACAATCTTACGTCCAAAATGATCGCCTATATACCCAAACATTAACGCTCCTATAGGTCTTAGCAAATAGGTAGAACAGAAAGAAAAGGCAGTAAGCAGCGAAAAAGTGAATTGATCATATTCCGGAAAAAATAAATTATTTAAAAGCACAGCCATATGCACATAAAGCATAAGGTCAAAATACTCCAGAAATGTACCTATAGAAAGTAATCCTACAGCTTGTTTTTGTTCTTTATTTAAACTTCTTTGTTCTTTTTCGTAGCCTAACATAACACTCATATATAATTCAGATTCAAGATAAGCTACACTTTTTTGGTTAAAAGTCAATAAAGGATTAAGAATCTTTAATAAATATTGTTACAAAATATCTAGATTATCTAAAGTGATCTAACATAAAATTTTTAAATTATCTATTTTTCTCTGAAAGCTTTAAATGCAGTATCAGTAATAGGATCAAGTAAATATCTAAGTAGTGTTCTAGTACCGGTTACGATTTGTACCTCAGCTTGCATACCTGGGTGTAATTCCAAATTTTTAACTTTAGCAACTTTATCAAATGCATCCATATCGATTTCAATTCTTGCAACATAATAATTATCTTGCTGTTGTCCCGGATGTTGTCTTTCATCTTGTACTATATCGGGCGATATGCTGACTACTTTACCGGTAAATGTTGGAGTTGTTCTTGATTTAAATGCGCTGAAACGTATTTTTGCAACTAATCCCTCATGTACTGAGTCAATGTTTTTTTGAGATACCTTTGCTTCTATTATTAATGGGTCATTAATTGGCGAAATTTCCATAATAGGTTGTCCGTGACTTATAACACCACCTATTGTATGATATTTTAAATTATTCACTATACCGTCAACGGGTGATCTTATTATCACACGATTAAGTGAATCCGTCAGGGAATTATATTTTTCTTTAAGAGATGCTGTTTGTACTTGAGCTTCGCGAAGCTCTGTTAAAGTCCGTTCAGTGTATTTATTTTGTTGATTTATAATTTTAATTTGAGTTTCGGTAATAGCATGGCGTATCCCTGCTATTTCGGCTTCAGTTGTTGCAACATCGCTTTTTGAAGCGGCAACTTTTGCCTCTTGGTCTAATAATGCTGCTTTTTGTACAAAGCCTTTTTCTTTTAACGTTCTTAAAGCTTTTAAACGGTCTTGATAAACTTCAGCAGTTTTTAAAGCGGCAACTTTTTTTGCCTCTAAACCTTCAATTTTTTTCTCAAGTTGAGCAATGTTTTGATATAATGCATCTTTCTCTGAGTTATATACTTCTTTTCTAGATCTAAATAAATTTTCCTGTGTATGAATTATTTTAGCTACTTCCGGTAAATTTATATCATGCATTAGAAAATCCGAGAATTCAATTTGTTCTAAATGATCACGTTCGGCAATTAAACGGTTTTCAGTTGCTAAAAAATTACGGTACTGACCAAGAACATTTTCATGTTCGCTTTTGATTCTAGTTTCTTCAAGTTCTATTAATTTATCGCCTTCTTTGACTTTATCACCTTGCTTAACGTAAATAGCATTAATTATTCCACCTTCATTATGTTGAATCGTTTTTTTATTTGTGCTTGGGATTACGATGCCGACAGCTACAGCACCACTATCAAGTGGAGCAAGAGCCGACCATAATCCGCCTATTAATACTAAAAAGATAATAACATAAATACCAAAAAGTATAGGTGACCTTGCAGCTTGGGCTACGTTATTACGATCTTTATCGGTTTTCTTGGTAATAAAATTAACAAATCTATCAAGTTTGACTAATAAGAATTCTATAGCATGAGAGGTTTTCTTTAATGTAGTATTTATTAAAGTCATACGTTTAGAATTGTGACCTTTAAGGTTTAACGCATCTTCCCTTAAGGATAATAATTGTTTCAATTGTTCCGGCGTAATTTGAGGTTTATTGTGTTTTAAATCCTGCATAATATTTAATCACTATTATATGTAGTCATTGTCTGTCTGCGTTGTTTTTGATGTCATTCCAGCATAGCTCGGTGAAATCCACTGTATTGTCACACCGTGGTTTGACAACGTGGTCCATAAAAACACTAATATTATTACTATTTTTAACTGGATGTCGTGATCAAGTTACGGCATGACATTATCTAGTATGCCATTATTAGTTATTAATATGAATTGTACCACTTTTTAAAGTTTTAAAGTGTTTTTGAATTTCTTCTCCCGTTCCGTAGACTGCAACTGCTCCATCCTGTAATATTAGAATTTTATCAACAATTGATAATACTGATGGTCTATGTGAAATTACAAGAACTGCTATTCCTTTAAGTTTTGCTTGTTTTAAGGCACTTGCAAGGGCAACTTCACCTGCTTCATCTAAATTAGCGTTAGGTTCATCTAAAATGATGAGTTTTGGATTGCCGTAAAAAGCTCTAGCAAGCCCGATACGTTGTCTTTGACCACCTGATAGATTAGAGCCTGCAGGACCGATATCAGAATCATAACCGTCAGGGAATCTTAATATCATTTCATGAGCTCCGGCTATTTTAGCTGCTTCAATAACTTTTTGCGGATCGGCATCTTCTGCCATTCTAGCTATATTTTGTTTAATACTACCGCTAAAAAGTTCTATTCCTTGAGGAAGATAACCGACATGTTTACCGAAATCTTCTCTATTCCAACGATAAATTTCAGCATTATCTAAACGTACGGAACCTGATGATTCTTTCCATACCCCGACTATGATTTTAGCTAAAGTTGATTTTCCTGTAGCCGAAGGACCGATAATTGCTAAAACTTCGCCCGGATGTATTGCAAAACTAACGCCTTTTAAGATATATTTCGGTACAGGAGGTTGTGGTAAATGTTTCGGTATAGGATGAGCATAATAAATATTTTCAACAGTAAGATGACCCTCAACGTGCGGAATTGGCATTGCTTCATCTCTAGAAGCATAAGTGTTAAATAAATTATTAATGTTTTTGTATGATTTAATAGCACCGCTCATACTTTTCCATAGCTCAATAGCATTATCGAAAGGAGCAAGAGCTCTACCGACTATGATTGAACTCATAATCATATTACCTGGAGTCATATCTGCACTGTGAGATTTTACAACAATGTAAGCACCGACTCCTGTAACAGACATTTGCATTATGTTACGGATAAACCTTGAAAAGTTAGAAATAACACCGTTACGATAGCTAGCAACTGATTGTTTATCAAGTGCTAATATGTTAAATTTATGCCAATTTTTTGTAACATTCTTCATCATTCCCATTGCTTCAATTGCTTCTGCATTTCTGTTTGCAATATCGGCTTGTATCATACCTTTTATCGAAAACTCGGTAGCTTCACCGAGCGTTTTATTAGTAGCGGCAGCGTTAAAGAAAGCGGTTGAAACTATGATAATTGCACCAAAAACGGTAATAAGACCGATATATGGATGAATTGAGAAAATAACGGCAATATAGATAATGCTCCAAGGGGCATCGAATAAAGTATTAATTCCAGTACTTGTTAGGAATGTTTTGACGGCTTGAAAATCACGTAATAATTGGCTAGAACCCATATTTGCTCGTGTTGCAGCCGCAGAAATTGAAGAAGCAAAAATTACGGGAGCTACTATTCTATCAAGCCATTCTCCTACTTTTATAAGTGTAAAAGAACGAGCAATTTGTAATAATCCGTAAACAAAATAAATATATGCAATTATTATCGATAAAAATAATAATGTTTGTAGATTACCGCTTCCAAGGACTCTATCAAGCACTTGTAGTGAGTAAAGAGGCGTAATTAACATTAGTAAGTTAATTACAAAAGCAAACCAAAAGACTATCCAAAAAGCTGTTCTACATTCGCCTAATGCTATTACTAGCGGGTTTTTTTTATTTAGATTATTATTTTTATTATCCATATTAGTTATATTATAAATAATCATTAATTAATGCTTCAGCAATTTGTACACTGTTTAAAGCTGCTCCTTTACGTAAGTTATCACATGTAATCCATAGATTTATCGTATTAGGTTTACTTACGTCATTTCTAATGCGTGAGACATATACGGCATCTTCGCCTACCACTTCAACGGGCGAGATATAAGCAATGTCATTATTATTAGAAATTGTAACAATCCCATCGGCCTCTTGCAATATTTCTTCAGCGATGTTAGCGTCCATTTTATTGTTAAATTCTATGTTAACCGATATAGAATGACCGATAAATACCGGTACTCGCACAGAAGTAACACTAGCTTTAAAGTGATTACCAATAATTTTGTTTAGTTCAAAAGCAATTTTTGCTTCTTCACTTGTATAGCCGTCTTTATTTAAATCACCTATATGAGGAAAAAGATTAAATGCAATCTGTTTTGGAAATTTTTTAGGATGATTCTCTCCAAAAACATATTTAGATTTTGTTTGCTCGTAGAGTTCATCCATTCCTGCTTTACCTGCTCCTGATACCGATTGATAAGTAGATATCACCACTCTTTTAATCTTTATTTCATTATCCAACGGTTTTAATACTACTGCAAGTGGAATCGCTATACAATTAGGATTAGCTATAATATTTTTAGCGGTAAAGTCTTTAAGTGTTGATAAATTAACCTCAGGTACAATTAAAGGCACTTGATCGTCAATTCTAAAAAGTGATGATTTGTCGATAACTACACAATTACTAGAAGTAGCTTGTGGTATAAATTTTTTTGACACTTTTGAACCTGCACAAAAAAAAGCAATATCGATATCATCAAAATTTAAATTAGTTAAACTACTGATTTGCAGTATTTTTTCTCCATAACTTATTTTCCGTCCGATAGAGTTATCTGAAGCTATAGCATGAATTTTATTAATGGGGCAATTACGCTCAGCTAAAATATTTAGAGTTTCACGCCCTACATTTCCTGTAGCTCCGATTACTGCAATATTGTACTTTTTAATCATTTTTATTTATTAATCCAATGAGTTTTTCGCCGCCGATAATATGAAAATGGAAATGCAAAACAGTCTGTCCCGATTTCTCGCCTTTATTAGTTATTAAACGATAGCCGTCTTTATCCAAACCTACTTCATTTGCTATATCAGCAATTTTAGCAAAAAAATGTTTTATTTCGTCTATTTGCGCTTTAGAGATAAAATCAGCGTAATCTATATATTCGTTTTTAGGTATAACGATAATATGTACAGGTGCTACGGGTGCTATATCTTTGAATGCTAACATTTGTTCGTCTTCATAAATTATTTCTGCCGGAAGATTTTTATTTATAATTTTTGCAAAAACATTTTCTTTGTTATACATCATTTGCTCCTAATACAAGGCGTTATTGTATGGCTGGCTTATGTCATTCCAGCGTGGATAGCGAAACCGTCGTTGCGAGGAGCAAAACGACGTGGCAATCAAGAAAAAGATTAAAAGAATTCTGTAAATCAGAATTTTTTATTGGATTGCTTCGTCGCATTAATGTGTAATTATTCTCGCAACAACGCCACGCGTGGAATAACATAAAGGATATTTTCTATTCATTAAATAAACACACTACGCTCCAAAAATTTCACTTCAGCTTCAATGCTAGAGTTGGCAATTATTATATATTCTAGTCGGTAATTATTTCTTGTTAAATAATTTTCTCCAATATCTGAAGTAAAAAAGCCGAAGCCTAATATTAAGACTATCTGCAATATACACTTGAACGCTTCGATATTAATCACCGTAACGATTACATTCGCTATTACGGTAATAGCAACAACTAACCACATTTTATGGTATAATGCCCAAAATATACTTACAAAAAGCAGCTATCCACGAAAAGCCTGCTTCAATAACAATAAAAATTATTATTTTTTTGTGTGGCGTTAATGTATATTGCGTATATATTCATTATTTAAGTTAAGTCTTGAAAATTCAAGAGACAATAATTAATTAAACCGGATTAGTCAAGTATACTCTGCTGATTTCAAGAATTGAATTTGTTATCAAATGGTGAATGCACGCATCTTATACTTAAAAGTAAGTATGTGAATCCATGAAGATAACAAATTCAATTCTTGAAATCAGCAGAGTATATACTAAGATAGAACTTCAAAAATTGGTGACAATGTTCTACAAGAGCTGTGGTACGAACTGTATTAAGTAATGGCTTCCATTCAGAGGACTTTGAACTCTTAGCTCTTTTTGAAGTTGTATCGAATAACTATTTATTTTATTTAGGAGTAACTCAATACCATATAGTACCTAATTAACAACTTAATATTAATAAATTTTATATTATGTCAGACAATTTAGCCTTACACGGCACAACAATACTTTGTTTAAAAAAGAACGAAGAAATAATTATAGCAGCAGATGGACAAGTCTCGCATGGTAATACCGTACTAAAATCTACAGCACGAAAACTTCGGACTATAGCAAATAATAAAATTATTGCCGGTTTTGCGGGTTCTACGGCTGATGGTCTTGCGTTATTTGAAAAACTTGAAGTAAAGATAGAGCAACATAAGCATAATCTACTTAGAAGTGCAGTTGAGCTTGCAAAAGATTGGCGTAACGATAAATATTTGAGACGTTTGGAAGCAATGATGATTGTTGGCGATCGTAGTCATATATTAATTTTAACTGGTAACGGTGATGTCGTAGAGCCTGAAAATAATGTTGCGGCAATAGGATCAGGTGGTTTATTTGCACTATCTGCTGCTCGTGCTTTAATGTCTTACGAGAATAATTTAACTGCTGAAGAAATTGCTTTAAAATCTATGAATATAGCTGCAGATCTATGTGTATTTTCTAATCATAATATTATAATGGAAAAAGTTGTATGAAAGCTACTAAAACTACTTATCAAAAAGACCATATGGGGCTTACACCTTCTCAAATAGTTAATGAACTTAATAGATTTATCGTAGGTCAAGAAAAGGCCAAAAAAGCTGTTGCTATTGCACTTAGAAACCGCTGTCGTCGTAAAAGAGTAGAAGGTAATTTACGTAATGAAATAGTACCGAAAAATATTTTAATGATTGGTTCAACCGGTGTCGGAAAAACGGAAATAGCAAGACGCCTTGCAAAGTTGACTTATTCTCCTTTCTATAAGATAGAAGCAACTAAATTTACTGAAGTCGGATATGTAGGGCGTGATGTAGAATCAATAATTCGTGATTTAGTTGAAATAGCTGTTAATACTGAAAAAACTTTAGCAAAAACAGAAGTAGATATTAATGCCCGTGAGCAAGCGATAGAGAGAATATTAGATAGTTTAGTAGGTAAAACTTCTAGTAGTGAGACTAGAGAAAAGTTCAAAGAAAAAATTTTAAACGGTGAACTTGATGATACAGAAATCGAAATTAGCGTAGCTGATACTACACCTGTCGGTGGTGGAAGTTTTGAAATACCGGGTATGCCAGGAGCATCTATGGGCGTTCTTAACCTCGGTGACGTGATTGGACGAGCTCTTGGCGGCAGTAAGACTAAAACAAAAAAAATGCTAGTTAAAGATGCTATGGCTATTATTATACCTGAGGAATCAGAAAAATTAATAGACCAAGAAAAAATTATTCAGCAAGCTATAAATTTAGCTGAAAATGACGGGATAGTTTTTATTGACGAAATTGATAAAATAGCTTCGACCGGTAGTTCCGGAGCAAAAAATGCCGAAATAAGTAGAGAGGGTGTACAAAGAGATTTGCTACCTTTGATAGAAGGAACAACGGTTAATACTAAATATGGACCGGTTAAAACAGATCATATATTATTTATTGCTTCAGGTGCTTTCCATATTGCTAAACCTTCTGATTTATTACCGGAGTTACAAGGAAGGTTACCGATTAGAGTAGAATTAAATTCGCTCACCAAAGATGATATGATTAAAATATTGCTTGAACCTGAAACTAGTTTAATAAAGCAATATTCGGCATTAATAGGTACTGAAGACGTGTATATTGCATTTACGGATTCTGCTATTGAGAAGATAGCGGATTATGCTATCACCGTTAATTTAGAAGTCGAAGATATAGGGGCTAGAAGGCTGCATACTATACTTGAGAATTTGCTTGAAGATATAAGCTTTGAAGCTAGTGAAATGAAAGGCAGAAAAATAACTATCGACGATAAATTCGTAGAAAATCAATTATCAAAAATAATAACTAATCTTGACTTAGCTAAGTTTGTCCTATAATATACTTTTTTAATCATTGATTGAGATAGAATTGTTGTGCATCTCTTTAATGTCATTCCAGTGTAGGATGGAATTCAGGGTAAAGCGAGCTTTTAGCTTTAAAAATCTACCGTATTCATACTTTTTTTACTTGATTCCCGCATACGCGGGAATGACATCGAGTGGGTTTCTTGATTCACGCAACAACATCTCATGAAAGCGGGGATGATAAAACAAGCCATGCAACAAACTATTGCTTTTGTAGGTATAACAGATAAATAAAGATTATAAATAATGACAAAAGTTTACTTTATAGCTGGTGAGACGTCAGGAGATTTTATTGGTGGACGCATAATTCAAAACTTAAAAAGTAATAAAGGAGTAGAGTTTACCGGCATCGGCGGTAAATGTATGGAGGAAGCTGGTAACTTTAAAAGCTTATTTCCTATTACTTGTATAAATTTAATGGGTTTTGTAGAGATTTTGCCTCATATTTTTAATCTTAAAAAATTAATTGATAAAACTGTGCAGGATATCATAAATAGTCAAGCTGATTTATTAATCACCATAGATTCACCGGGGTTTACTTATCGTGTGGCAAAGCAACTAAGAAAACTTTTACCAAAGCTGAAAATGATTCATATCGTTGCACCATCAGTTTGGGCATACAAAGATGGTAGAGCAGTAAAATACGCTAAAATTTATGATTGTTTATTTGCTTTACTACCGTTTGAACCTCCATATTTTACTAAAGTCGGTCTTGACTGTAGATATATAGGTCATCCGATTATGGAGCAAGAGTTTTATAGTGATAAAATAGCTTTACGTGAAGAGTTTAAAATAGACAAGAATGAGAGAGTTTTATGTGTTACTCTTGGAAGCAGGCAAGGAGAGATTCGAAAGCATTTACCGGTTTTTATTTCTTCTATTGAAGAAATATTCAAGAGTTGTAATAATCTTAAAGTTATATTTACTCTTGCAAATCCTGCTCATGAGGCAATAATAAAACCGTTTCTAGAAGATGTTCAGTTTCATTATTTATTTTCAAGTGCGAGACTTAAAGCTTATGCTGTTGCGGATGCAGCTTTAGCAAAATCCGGCACCAATACTTTAGAGATAGTAGCTTCCGGTACTCCTATGGTTGTGGCTTATCAAGTTAATCTTATAAGCTTTTTTATTATAAGGCTATTGATAAAAATCAAATATGTTACGTTGATAAATATTATAGCAGGTAGCGAAATAATTCCGGAATTTATCCAATTTAATTGCCGAGCTAGTCTTATTAGCAATACTCTTCAAGAGTTATTATTTAATTCTAAAAAAGCTTATAAGCAGGTCATAGAAAGTCAAAAAATTTTACAGACATTAGGGCTTAAATCAAATCGATCACCTTCTTATATAGCTGCAGAAATTATTAAACAGGAGTTCTTAGAATCTAAAATAAAGTTGTTAAAAGAGAATAGTACTTGAACCGGTGGTCCACAACATTTTCTGAATTACAATAAACATTAATATTAATATAATAACAAAATATATTTCCATGTTTTTTCTTATAGTATTAATTTGTTTCATTAAAATTTCTAAATCATTGGAAATTTTTTTGTATTCCTCATTGTTATCAGAACGCATTGTTGTCAAGAAACCGGATAAGTTTCCTAATTTATTTTGTAAAGCTTTTAACCTTTCAGTATGTTCTTCGTGTTTTAGATCGCTATTGTGATCTTGTATCATAATATATAATGCCCATTATAAGATCAGTATTAACGCCGGTAGTAATATGAACTATGAATAAAGATTTAGATTTTTTGTTTGTAATAAAAATTCTAACTTTTCATTTTTACAGGCGTATACTATTGTTATAGTATATTTGTTTTACACTACTCATTTGTTGCTCATTAGTCATCTAATTTTAATTACCAAATATTAAAACCATTGATTTACTTAGTAAAAACTATATGATCTAAATCTAGCAAATATTTAACTTCAACCGAACTTTGAGTTAATTTTACTATATGTTGTTTCAGATGTCAAGAGAAACCATATTTCATGGTAACAATATTTCTAAGTCTTATAAAAATAATAGTTATTATGTTAATAAACTTATTAAAAACTAAACTTTTTTTAGTTATAGTATCTCTAACTATATTTATTACTATGCTAAATTTTAGTATATTTTATATTTTTGTGCCTGGTAATTTGACTCAAAATATCACGATAACTATTGAACCTAAATTATCCGTAAATCAAATAGTTACAAAACTTTATTCTAATGGAGTCATAAAATATCCAAGAATTTTTAAGGTAATTGCTAAAATTTATTCTATAAAAAGACCTCTTAAAAGCGGTGAATATGTATTTACACGTAATATATCGCCTTTGCAAACTTTAAGAATATTAGCAAGCGGTAAATCTATCATACACAAGATAATTGTCCCGGAAGGTACGGTAGTTAGTGAGGTTATAAAGAAAATTAATGAAGAAAGTCGATTACTTGGAGAAATAAAAGGGATAATACCTGAAGGTTTTTTAATGCCATCAACGTATTTTTTCTCTTATGGAGATCAAAAAGAGCAGATAATCGATCAAATGAGAAATTTAATGTCTGCTAATTTAGATAAGGTAATGCAAAATCTTTCGCCGAATTCTCCGTTAAAAACTAGACTTGATGTATTAACTCTAGCTTCGATAATTGAAAAAGAAGCCGGATCAAATGCAGAAAAGCCTATAATAGCTGCAGTATTCATTAATCGTTTAAAGAAAAATATGAAGTTACAAGCCGATCCGACTACTATATATGCTTTGACTGAAGGAAAATTTAAATTAGCAAGAGCTTTAACAAAAAAAGACTTATTGCAAGAACTACCATATAATACTTATTATATAAAAGGTTTACCGCCAGGTCCGATTTCGTGTCCGTCGCTAAAATCTTTAGAAGCAGTGGTAAAACCTGCTAAAACGGATGCATTATTTTTTGTAGTTGATGGTAAAGGCGGGCATAATTTTTCTAACAATCTTAATGATCATAATAGATTTGTTGAAACTTATAGAAAAAGTTTGATTAAAATGCCTGAGCCGGAAATTGATCTTGACAAATAGATATACTTGTTTATCACAACATGTATTAATTAGATAAATATATATTATGAATAATACAGAATTTAGTAAAATAGCTGACATAACAATTGCATATATAACAGACACGATAGAAGAGCAAGACAAAGAAGCAAGTATAGATGTAGATTTACAAGGTGATATATTAAATCTTGATACTGATAAGGGTATATATGTAATAAATAAACAAAGTGCAGCCAAAGAAATTTGGTTATCGTCGCCGGTGAGTGGTCCTTGTCACTTTTTTTATGAACAAGGAAAATGGAAAAATAGAGTAGGGCTTGAGTTGATGGCTATTTTGACTGAAGAACTTGATATTGATTTTAATAATGTATGAAAGATTTTGAAACTACCGATAGTGCTGCAAAAATTTATGATTTAATAATAAAAAATGCCCCTGATGTTGCATCTATATTTATTGATGTTGACGATACTATTATTGCTCGTAAATCAAAAACTTTTAAGAGGCCTCCTTATAGTAAAATGATTGATAGCATTAAGGAAAATAAAAGTAATTATGATAATGATGAAGAAATTGTTAGTAATTGGCGATTGCAGCGAAAGGCAATATTAATTTATGAAGGCAGGTACAAATAAGCTCAAGGCACAGTTGCCACTTTGTGCTCTTACACAAATGAATACGGGAGAACTCGGCAATATTCCTTCTATACAAGATTGGAGATATAAAGAATTAAAAGAGCTGGGTATCGAGTTTTCAAATAATGAAAAATTAGCAATTTATAATTCAGTATGAAAAGATGATGCTATTTTTTATAAGGGTATATTCATAACCGGTAATCATTCAAATAGCGGTACTTTATTGAAATTTTCTGAAGAGCTAAATGCTAGTTTTCTTGTATTTATTGATGACAGTGCGAAATATGTGGAAGATGTAAGAGATTATTGTAAAAAGAATAACATCGGTTTTTAGGCATTTTATTTGACGTGCTTAAAAACTTAATAGGCGAACCTGATCCAAAACTTACCAAATTTCAAGAATCATATTTAATAGAAAACGCTAAATTGCTTGAAGATGAAGAAGCTTATAAATTAATTGTCAGGAATAATTATTAGATAGAATATATGTATACATAGATATCGTCATTGCGAGCAGCTATTGTTGCGTGGAGCGGTAAAACCTACTGTGTCACCTAGTTCGCTTGACCACGGGGGCCCAAAAATAATAAAAATACTAATAATTTTAGTATTTTTAACTGGATCCTGTGGTCACGCCACGGGGGATGATGTGGGTGAAACTGCTCCATGCAACAATGCCACGCAGAAATGGCATCAAGAGTCGTACAACAATCTAAATAATCTCTAAAATCCATGAGTTTTGTAAATGTACTGTCTAAAAAATTTTTTGATAATATTCATAATTCTAATTCCAACTCTAGTATTTGCAAATACTTATCGGTAAATAAATTATAAAATAACACCTTTGTCTAATATGGCTGTTTCAGCTATTAAAGTTGAAACGGAAATAATAGGCGATATAAGCGGTGCAGTTATTTTAGATTTACCATAATATTCGTGAAGCTTGGCAAGCGATATCAGATTATGGGCTTAGTAGTAAAAGCACGAAATTTAAAGCTACGCCGATTGAATTATATAATGCAGTTTATTCAGCGGGTGATTTACGTGTTTACAAAATTGTCGAGCAAAAACAATACTGTATATCTTTCTCTGCATGGTTAGTATGATCTTAAAGATGAAGAAATAGCTTCTTATATAAATAAAATTATCAAAGGATAAAAAGCATTTTTCCATTTATTTGTACAATGCTACCAAAGCTGCGGCAGATATACTACCTTGGCAACAGAACATGCTATTAATGTGATAGTGAATGGTGCAAGTGCTGTATGTTCTATTCAAGATGTTATTTCTGATGTAAGCACTAATTATTCTTTTATAGCTACATTTGCTCAAGCAACTGTAGCAAGCCTTGCCACTTTTGCTTATTACAATCCGCCTGTTATTATAGGTGTTTGTGCCTTAGGAGCAATTGCAATTTCGCCGTACGATTCTATCAAACGTGCAGAAAATACAATAAAAGCAGGGAGAGCTGTAGGATATGTAGCTTGTGAAATTGTGGAATGTTTAATGGCAGGAGCATCAGGTATAGTTTTGCTTATTGCTGATAATATCTACGGCGATACTGCAGAACTTGCCGGTGTATTAATACTAATATGATAGAGTATTATAGTTACAATATTGTCATCATGCTTTTATGTCATTCCTGCGAGAGCAGGAACCCATAATAAATCGAGCTTTTAAAAAGTTTTAAAGTAGTTGATCTCAGCTTTCGTGTGGATGACATAGAACAGGTTTTTCAAGACACGCAATAATGCTTTTAGTTAGGAATGACATAGAGAGTTACGCACTAGTTAATCGTTTTACTATCTCTTCCCTACTAATCAAAGGTAAAACATCTGCAATTTCCGGTCCTGATTCTCTGCCGGTTAAAGCAAGGCGAAGAGGTAGAAATAGCTCCTTACCTTTTCTGCCTGTTATATTTGTTATTTCTTTAGTCCAAATGCTCCAGCTATCTTTAGTAATTGCACCTTGCGGTAATAATTCTGCTGCTTGTTTTAAATATTCCTGATCTAAATTTAGACTTTCTACATTCGGAGTGTGATGACAAATTTCCCACCAGTCTTTTACATCACGTAATTTTTGCAAGTTAGGTCTTATCGATAACCAAAAATTTTCATCAATATACTCGGCATCTATTTCTTTAAGGTGGTCTTTTACTTCGTCAAAATCTAAACTTATTAATAATTTATGGTTTAATCTTTCTAAATCTTTTGGTTGATAAATAGTCGGGCTTTTAGAAAAACTGCTTATCTCAAATTGATTTATTAGCTTCTCCATTGATTTATAAGGCAAGATTTGTGCCGATGAACCAAGTAAGCTAAAAAAGCTAGCTATTGCCATAGCTTCGATCCCGATTTCTTTTCTAAGAGTTGTGATCTCAAACCCTCCCACTCGTTTAGAAATTTTCTCATCTTTATTGATTATTAAACTTAAATGTCCAAAAGTCGTAGGAGTATTATTTAAAGCCTCAAACATTTGAATTTGAATAGCTGTATTGCTAACGTGATCTTCACCCCTAATAATATGAGTAATATCATAATCAATATCGTCAATAACCGAGCATAACATATATGTCATACTACCGTCCGCTCTTATCACTATTGGATCGCTTAAAGCCTTGCCGTCATATTGAATTTCGCCTTTGATCATATCATGCCAGCTAATCGGTTCATGATTTACCAGAAATCTATAATGCGGGTTTCTTCCTTGTTCTATATATTTTTCTGTTTGTTCTTCTGTTAGATTTAAGCTAGCACGGTCATACATCGGCGGTAGACCTTTAGATAACTGAAATTTACGCTTTAATTCTAGTTCGTCTGGAGTCTCATAGCATGCATATAATCTTTTTTTATCTAATAATAGATTTTTGATTTCATCATATCTACTTAAACGACTTAATTGATTAAATGTCTGATCCCAATGAAGATTTAAAAATTTTAAATCGTCTTTTATAGCGTCTTTATATTCCTGTTTACTACGCTCTAAATCCGTATCGTCAAATCTTAAAATAAACTGCCCGTTATGTTTCTTTGCATATAGCCAGTTAAGCAATGCTACCCTGATATTTCCGACATGTAACATACCGGTCGGTGACGGAGCAAATCGTGTTATAACTTTTGTCATAAATAAGTAATTTTATTAATTGTCATCCTATTAAAGAACTATGTCATGCTGTGGTCAAGCCGGCATTGTTGCATCGCTCGAAAATTGTCATTGCGAGCGGTCGAAGACCGTGCGGCAATCCAGAACAATAATAAAACAATTCTGATTTAAAGAATTTTTTACTGGATTGCTTCGTCGAAACTTGCAGTTGCTTCTCGTAATGCTGGAAAACCGAGCTATGCAACAACGCTTGTCAAGCCACTGTATTATAACGATTACCCCTGTGTCGTTTCTAACTTCGCATTATTATCTTCAATTAGCTTCATCGCATCATCTAAGCTTAAATTTAGAAAATCATATTTTTTAGGTATAGAGATAAACTTACTCATATATTTTATGTAAGGACCGAATTTACCGTATCCTATCATAATTTCCTCGCCGCTATCTTTATGAATACCGATTTTAAGCGGTAGGCTTAGAAGCTTTAATGCAATCTCAAGTGTGATGTCGTTTTGATTCAAGATAGCAGGTATGGGGCTACGTTTTGGCTTTACTTTTCCTTCTTGTTCGCCGTGTTGAATATAAGGTCCGTAAGGTCCTTTTTTCAGATATATTTCTATCCCGTCTTTATCAGTGCCTAAAATTTTATTTCCATTAGGAATAGCGGAAAGTTCGGCTTCATTTTCGTTATTATCGTTACCGCTAACAATAGATTTTCTAAAAGTACATTCAGGGTAATTACTACATGCTAAAAATGCCCCGAACTTACCGAGCTTTAAGCTAAGCTCACCTGTTTTACATGAAGGACAAACTTTAGATTCTTTATTTTCACCGAATAAATGATAATCAAGTGCTTTCTGTACATAGCTAATAATCTCGGTTATTTTTTGTTCGTTTACCGATTTAATATTATTGTTAAAACCACTCCAAAAATTATTTAATGCGGCTTTCCACTCAAGCTTGCCCGCTGCTATTTCATCTAACTCGTTTTCAAGACCTGCAGTAAAATCATATTCTACATATTTTCTGAAAAACCCAACCAAAAATACCGTTACTAGACGTCCAAGCTCTTCAGGTATAAAACGCTTTTTTTCGAGCGTTACATATTTGCGATCTTGTAAAACCGATAAAATACTGGCATATGTCGAAGGGCGACCGATCCCAAGCTCTTCAAGTTTTTTCACTAAACTTGCCTCCGAATATCTTGGAGGTGGTTCAGTAAAATGCTGATTCGGAATAATTTCTTTAGTTTTAAGCGATTCTTGTTCTTTTAAAGGCGGTAGCATTTTATTTTCTTCTTCATCTTCATCGTCTACACTTTCACGATAAATTTTATAAAATCCATCAAAGGTGATAGTCGATCCGGTTGCTTTTGCTAAATATTCTTTATTTTCCGAAGCTAAACTTGCAACCACCAAATCCATTATCACATTTTCCATTTGGCAGGCTACAGTTCTTTTCCAAATCAACTCATAAAGCTTATAATAATCCTTTTCTAGCAGTTCTTTTAAGTTATCGGGAGTATAAGTGATATTTGTCGGTCTTATCGCCTCATGAGCTTCTTGAGCGTTTTTTACTTTGGATTTGTAAATTCTAGGGCTACTAGGTAAATATTTATTGCCATAGCTTGTATCAATTAACTTACGTATATCTGCTATTGCGTCATTTGATAATGTAACGCCGTCGGTTCTCATATAGGTAATAAGTCCTATAGTTTCCTTACCTATGTCAACGCCCTCATAAAGTTTTTGTGCTATTTGCATAGTCTTTTTAGCACTAAAACCTAATTTTCTTGCTGCTTCTTGTTGTAGTGATGAAGTAATAAAAGGAGGTTGCGGTGCACGTTTTTGTTGTTTCTTTTCTATCTTATCAACGTGAAATTTTTGAGATTTTAATTTTTCAGTTAAATCTTTGGCGTCTTTTGCGTTAATAATTGAAAATTTTTCTAATTTCTGATCGTTTACATGAGTCAATTGAGCAGTAAATAGTTCATTATTACTACTTTGTATTTTGATGCTAATATCCCAATATTCTTCTGACTTAAAACGCTCTATTTTATCTTCTCGCTCACATATTAATCGCAGAGCCACGGATTGTACACGTCCCGCCGATTTACATCCCGGTAACTTACGCCATAAAAGAGGCGAAAGGGTAAAGCCAACTAAATAGTCTAAAGCTCTTCTTGCTTGTTGGGCATTTACTAAATTAGTGTCAAGTTTCCTAGGGTTCTCAACGGCATGAATAATTGCTTTTTTAGTAATCTCATTAAAGGCTACTCTTTTGAAAAAATCATCGGATTTAACTTTATTCTTTTCTTTTATTACCTCTGCAACATGCCATGAGATAGATTCACCTTCACGATCAGGATCGGTTGCAAGATATACTGAATCAGCTTTTTTAGCATCTTTAACTATGGCATCTACATATTTACTGGCTTTATCGGAAATATCGTATTTCATTGCAAAATTTTCATCAGGCAATACCGAGCCTTTTTTTGAAGGTAAATCTCTGATGTGACCGAATGATGCAATGACCTTAAACTCATCACCTAAATATTTATTTATCGTTTTTGCCTTTGCTGGCGATTCTACTATTACTAATTTCATCTATTTATTATAAACTAATGATATTTTATTGCCGGTGTGAAGTATTGTTTTGCCGGCGAGTTCTAATTCTAATATTACGTATATATAATAGGAAGCGGTAATTCCGTTTCTTTTTGTAAATATTTAAAATCTATCGGTGCTGCTGATAGTAATTCCAATATAGCAGTAAGCTCCTTTAACATATCTCGTATTTACTGTTCCTAGCTCAACAAAATCCTTAAATAATCCATAATCTTTTTTCATAAATTTTTCATATTGCGGTAAATTAGCTACAATATCATCCACTGATTCCACTAAATATGCTCCCTCTCTAATCAACTTATTTGTACCTCGATACCTTGGATCTAAAGGAAAACCTGGAACTGCAAATATTTCCCTATTTTGTTCAAGTACAAATTTTGGAGTTATTAATGCACCGGATTTTAAGCTTGCTTCTACTATCCATAATGCTAGTCCCGATATTATCCTATTATGCTGTAGAAAATGTTTTCCAAGCGTGGTAGAGCCAACAGGTAACTCAGCTAATATTAACCCTTCTTCTGCTAAATTTTCAAATAGTTTTTTATTTTTCGGTGGATATATATGATCAATATCACCTGCAATAACTCCGATAGTTTGAGAAATTGCAGCTTGATGTATACTGATATTTATCCCTCTTGCGAGTCATGAAGCAGTTATATAACCGTCTTTTACCAAGTCATTTACAATTTTATGAGCGAAGCTTCTTCTGTTTGCAGAAGAATTTCTTGCACCTCCAATTGCAACGCATTTATTATTATTTAATAACTCTGTAGATCATAAATTTCAAGTAATGATTTTGAATATTCTGGCGCATTATAGGTGATGATTTTTGTATCATTTTTTTTAAGCAGGTCCATTTCTTTTGCAGCATCGCTTTTATTGAAAATTTTAATTTGTTTTGACTGTCCGCCTTGTAATGAAAAATCCGGAGCATTATCTATAGCAGTTCCTGCATCACCGAATAATTGAATTAAACTACAGAAAGTTTTAGGACCGATATTGTCACTCCTAATAAGACGTAAAATATTAATTGTTTCAATATCATAAGATATTTTAGGAGCAGAAAATAATTTTTTTAGCATTAGGTAAGTTTAATTAGTATTGTGCTGTGCAATCGAATCGTCATTGCAAGCGAATGTTAGTTCGTGTGGCAATTCAGAAAAATAATTATAACAAATTCTGTAAATCAGAATTTTTTACTGGATTGCTTCGTCGAATTACTGCATAATACTTCTTGTAATGACGAAAAAACCGATACACGCTGAATGACATCATCTACAGCTTCTCAGCATGTGAGCTTAAATAATGTGCTATACCTTCATGTGACGGGGTAATTGCTTCCTCACCTTTATGCCAGCCGGCAGGACAAACTTCACCGTGTTTTTGATGATGAGTTAAAGCATCGATTACTTTTAATGTATAATTAATATCACGACCGATAGGTAAGTCGTTAACTAGCATGTGACGCACTATGAAATCCTTATCAATTAAAAAAGTTCCACGCAAAGCAAAACAGTCTTCATTAAGTACGTTATATTTTGAAGAAATATCCTTTTTTATATCGGAAACCATTGGAAATTGTACTTGTCCAAGTCCGCCTTTATTATGCGGAGTATTTTTCCAAGCTAAATGGCTAAAATGGGAATCAACGCTAACCGCTACTACTTTAGTACGTCTTTCGGTAAATTCGCCAAGCTTATTGTGAAATGCTATAATTTCCGATGGACAAACAAAAGTAAAATCTAGGGGATAAAAAAATAACACTATATTATCCCCTGCAGCATAATCGCTAAGTTTAAACTTTTCGTCTATATTATTATTAGGCATAATAGCTTTAGCTGTAAAATCCGGAGCAGTTTTGCCGACAAATACTGACATATTCATAACCTTTTATTAATTAATAATCTGATATGATATATAAAACTCATTATTATTACAATAATAAATCTTTATAAATTGTTACTTATCTATTTTCTTTTCTGAAGAAGCTTTTAATTGGTTAAATATAGTTAACGCTCCTGTTATAAAACTACCCGGTTCTGAAAGATTTGCGGGTAAAATGACGGTGTTGGTATCCTTAGCCAAATTACCGAATGCACTAATATATTGCTCGGCTATTTTAAGAGCTACTGCATCGCTTCCTCCTGCTTTTTGTACGACAGCTGCGACAATCTCAATACTATTGGCCGTAGCGGTAGCGACTAAGCCTATTGCTTCAGCTTCACCTTTGGCTCTGTTAACTTGATCTGTATAAGAAGCTTCTGAATTCAGTACGATTTGTGCTTTTTCACCTTCTGCGTGGTTAATTTTTGCTTGTCTATTACCTTCCGATTCTAGAATTTGAGCTCTTTTTTGACGCTCTGCCGCTACCTGCAATTCCATAGCTTTAAGGATAGTTTGCGGAGGTTGAATATCTTTAATTTCATAACGCATACATTGTATGCCCCAATTTATAGCAGCCTGATTAATAGCTGTTACAATTGCTACGTTTAAAGTTTCGCGCTCTTCAAAAGTTCTATCTAAAGGGAGTTTACCGATTTCCGAACGCATAGTAGTTTGAGCAAGCTGTGTTATGGCATAGTAAGGATTATTAACACCGTAAGATGCTGCTATCGGATCAATTATTTTAACATATAAAACACCGTCTATAGATAATGTTACATTATCGTTTGAAATAGCTGTTTGAGCGGTAACGTCTATTGCTTCTTCTTTTAAAGTATGTTTGTATGCTACTCTCTGAATGACAGGGATGAGTAAATTTAAACCAGGCTGCAGTACTTTATCAAATTTGCCAAGTTTTTCTACTACCCATGCTTGCTGTTGAGGTACAACTTTAACCATTTGTATTATCACTAAAATCGCTATAATACTGAAAATTAATAATGCATATTCCATAACTCAATACCTTTTTATTAAACTTCTTACAAAATTCTACTTCTAGGGGTAATTTGTACGTCAACCCTACACTCGCATCCTCACGTACCAGTGTGTACGCCGTGGTGGCAAGTGCTTCCGTGTCTCCTTCAAATGCCGCTCTATAAGCTAATTTTGTAAGAAGTCCATCCTACTATATATTATTTTTGATTATAAGAAAAGAATTTAAATAACACGATACTTGGCATTGCTTAAAACCAGTGGTTTTATGATATAGTTTGGTCTGTCGCATTCCAACTGAGTATTGTTGCATTGATGCCCGCATCGTCATTGCGAGAAGCGAAGCGACGTGGCAATCCAGAAAAATAATTTAAAAAATTCTGATTTACAGAATTTTTTTTTCTTCCTTGCTTCGTCGAAATTTACAGTTTCTTCTCGCAATGACTAAAAAATCGATCCATGCAACAATGACATCAAAATTTTGACCAATTGTTTTAGTTATACTTAATTATATATTTTTTATCTATGAAATAAGTTTTGATTACTTTGAGTAACGGAAGAATATTTGAACATTCTTCAAGTTGTTCATTTATATTTTTATCTCATTTAAAGCACTATTCACATCTTTCTGTAATAAAGAAGTTTCAGCAGCTTTATTCTATTTTAGTGTTTTAAGTAAAATACTTTGTAAAAATCTATAATAATAGTCGTCTAGTTTAGGTATATCAGACATAATAATAAACCATATAATTCTTGAGTTCTCAATTTATATATAAATTTTTTAATAATGCAATAATTTTTAACTAGATTTACATATACTTAAGTTTTTATCTATTATGTCAGAATCTATATTTAAACAGTCAAGGATTGAATGAAATACATAATCATGGCTAATCTCGGTATTAGCATAATTTTTAATTGAAGATACTGATTTAGGATATTTAGTTTGAAAATCATCTGATACCCAAACTATAAGAGGTACGGTTATTTGTTCTGCAAGTAGTGGACCGCCGTGACCGTAATAACCATTTTCTCCGAGGGACTCGCCGTGATCGGATACATATAATAAAAATGCATTTTTATCTTTAAGCAAATCTATTAAATTAGATAAAAAAAAATCGGTATATAAAATAGAATTATCATAACTGTTCACTAACTCAAGCTTATCGCAATCGCTTGCATCTCCCTTAACCTTAATAGGACATGTAGGGGTAAAATACTCAAACTCTTTTGGATATCTTGCATTATAGTTCCAATGGCTGCCGGAAGTGTGAACTACTAAAAATTGCTTCTCTGAGTTTGTTATTATTTCTTTTATGAAAGGTAATATTTTTTCATCATGATCATTTAAAGAAAAGAGGGCAGAGCCGCCCGGTACTATAGTAAAATTAATGTCATTATATATATTACTGAGGTCAAAATTTGCAAAACTCCTCATTAAAGTTTGGGTACCAATCCAAGTAGTATGAAAGCCAAGATTTGTTAAAATTGATAAAAAGCTGTTTTCTTGTCTAGTCTTTTCAATTTGACTTGCAGGATAGCGTGAAAGTAACGACGGTACGGAAAGATAAGTAAGGTTAGAAGAGGATTTAGCTTTGAAGGAAGTTAGATTTGGGGTGGTTTTTAAGTAAGGGGTTGTATCTCGTTCATAACCGTTAATACCGAAATGGTCAAATCTTGCCGATTCGCCTATAACTAAAACTCCTATAATATCAGCGTCGGAGTTATCTATAAAATTATATTGTTTGCTAATATCTATATATGCATAATTTTTATCACCGAAAGTTCCAGCAAAATTAAGGTAGCTATTATGTAAATACTGAATGGGAAAATAATTTTTTAGTATCTTAAATGAAGGAGTAATAATATTATATACAAAAATAAGTAAGCAAGCGGCAGATAATAATTTTGTTACGCATGATTTAGAATTTTCGGCTGCAAATGATTTGAGAATATAAAAACAGGTAAAAAGGCAAAAAATTATCCATATTACTAACTTAATGCTGGTTAATTCATAGACTTCGTTTAAATCTGTTGAGAAAAAACTACCTATTACTTGTTTAGTAGGATTGATTTTGAAGAAATAAATGTAATAACTAGCAATAGCGGATGTCATAAATAAAAACCCTACGCCGGCTTTTAGTACTAATCTATGTACGCTAAGACCGAAAAATGTTATAAAAGAAAATATATAAATATAACAACAATCTTTTGATAATTCTAATATCCCTTTAAAGATTATTGCTTTATAATAATCAAATTTATAAATCAATATTGCGGTATTAAATAACAAACAATAAACAAACGCTAAAACCGCTGATAATTTAATTAATTTGATATCTATATGTTTTTGAATAGTTTTGAGCATAAATTAAGTAATATGAAATAAATAGTAGTGATACGAAGTTCAACGAGTATAATATAAGTAGACTTAATAACTACCATGATAATAAAAAACCTTCAAGCATTTTCTCGGCTTTTAATTCTGAACTCTCCGCTCATAGCTATTGATTACGGAAGCAAAAAATTAGGAATCGCATTATCTAATCAAGAACGTAGTATTGCTATGCCGTTAAATACTATAACTGAGATAAATAAAAAAATTGTTATTACTTCTTTGCTTAGTATAGTTGAAAAATATAAAGTTTGCGGTGTTGTAATAGGTATGCCGATTGATATGAGTGGAGCAGTAACGGAGCAAACAAATATGGTGATGAAATTTGCCGAAGAATTCACAAAATCTATAAACTTGCCTATATATTTACAGGATGAAAGACTAACTACAAAAGCTGCAAATAATTTCCTTAAATCATTTGGGATGAAAAGAAAAGACCGTGATAATAACGATGATGCAGTAGCTGCTAGTATGATTCTTGAAACTGTGCTTGACTCTATGAAAAATATTTAATTAGGCAAGAATTGATGAGTTGTTGCGTGTATCGAAAAACCTACTCAATGCCATCCCCGCAAAAGTGGTGATCCAGAACAATAACTTCAATATCGATATAGAAGTTGTATATTCGACAAAATAAGCCTATAAAAACTTGTTTTTATAGGCTTTACTGGATTCCCGCCTGCGATGGAATGACATAAAACAGTCAATGCAACAAAACCAAGAATTTATGACAAACAAATTACCTCCTATTTCACCGGAACAAATTTTACTAGAAGAATTTATGGAGCCTATGGGTATTAGTCAAAGCAAGCTTGCTAGTGATATTGATGTACCTGTTACTAGAATCAATAATATGATTAAACATCATCGTTCAATTCTCGCTGATACGGCACTGCGTTTAAGTAAAAATTAAGTATAATGATCCAGAATTAATAATATCGACTTTTTATTCGAATATAGCAAAAGCAGGAAACATACTAGAACAGTATCAAGATATTGGTTTACATAAAGAATGAAAGCTTATGAGAAAAGAAGAAGAGCTAAATTAATTAATTTGCTGATAATCTATATTTCTAGCTTTGCCAAAACCTTATTGTAAAGATATATTATTTATGATAAAACCGATTCGGTAAAAATAAATAAAATATACTATGAAAATATTAATTCTAGGTGTTACCGGTATGCTAGGTAATAGCATATTCAGATTTTTAAGCCGTGAAAAAAAATTTGATGTTTATGCGACAGCCCGAAATAATTCAGCTCGTTTTTACTTTTCTAAGGATTTATCCAATCAATTAATTACAAATGTAGATGTTGAGAACCACGATTCGTTAGTTGAGGTATTTTATAAAGTAAAACCCGATATAGTAATAAATTGTATAGGGATTGTAAAACAACTAGCTGATGCAAACGACCCGTTAAAAGCATTGCCAATAAATAGTTTGTTACCGCATAGGCTAGCTAATTTATGTAAATTAGCTAATTCAAGGTTAATCCATATTAGTACTGATTGTGTATTTTCAGGAAAAAAAGGTAATTATAAGGAAAGTGATTTTCCTGACTGTGATGATCTTTACGGTCGTTCTAAATTCCTTGGCGAAGTAGATTATCCGCATGCTATTACGCTGCGTACTTCCATTATAGGTCATGAGCTAGCAGGTAATAGAAGCTTAATCGATTGGTTTTTAAGTGCAGAAGGGCAAATCAAAGGTTTTGAAAAAGCTATTTATTCAGGATTTCCAACAGTAGAACTTGCAAGAATAATAATGGATTTTGTATTACCGAATAAAGAACTGCATGGGCTTTATCATGTTGCATCAAAACCAATTAATAAGTTAGAATTGTTAAGATTAGTAGCGGAAATATATAATAAAGCAATAGATATTATTCCGTCAGATGAGCTTGTAATAGATCGCTCAATGGATGGCACACGTTTTAATGAAGTTACGGGTTATAACCCGCCGCAGTGGTCTGAGCTTGTGAAGCGTATGTATGAGTTTGGGTAAATAGTCATTGCGAGAAGAATTACGTAGTAATTCGACGAAGTAATCCAGTTAAAAATTCTGATTTACAGAGTTTTTAACTGGATTGCCGCTTCAATGCTACGCACCTCCTAGCAATGACTGAGAAATCAAACTGTAATGATGGGGTAAATAATAACAAAATAGGTACTAAATATATAATGTTTGTAGATAAAACTTTAATGATTACAGGAGGCACTGGTTCGTTTGGTAATGCGGTGCTTTCTCGTTTTCTTAAATCCGATATTATTAACGATATTAAAGAAATTAGAATTTTCAGTAGAGACGAAAAAAAGCAAGAAGATATGCGTATTGCTTTAAGTAATCCGAAACTTAAATTCTATATCGGAGATGTGCGTAATTATAAAAGTATTGATGAGGCGATGCGTGGTGTAGATTATGTATTTCATGCTGCTGCTTTAAAGCAAGTTCCGACCTGTGAATTTTATCCGATGGAAGCAATCAATACTAACGTTTTAGGTGCTGAAAATGTGTTAAGTGCTGCTATTAATAATAAAGTAGCAAAAGTTATTGTATTGAGTACCGATAAGGCTGTATATCCAATTAATGCAATGGGATTATCTAAGGCATTAATGGAAAAGTTATCAATAGCAAAAGCTCGTATGTGTAGCCAAGGTGAAACTGTGCTTTGCGTTACTAGATACGGTAATGTTATGGCATCTCGCGGTTCAGTGATTCCTCTTTTTATTAATCAAATAAAACAGGGTAAGGAATTAACTATTACCGAGCCTTCAATGACACGTTTTTTAATGTCGCTTGTAGATTCCGTAGATTTGGTTTTATATGCGTTTGAGCATGGTCGTCAGGGTGATATTTTTGTACAAAAATCTCCAGCAAGTACAATTGAGATACTTGCAAAAGCGTTACAAGAGATATTCGGTAGTAAAAACAAAATACGTTTTATCGGTACACGTCATGGAGAGAAGCATTATGAATCGTTAGTATCATCCGAAGATATGGCAAAGGCAGATGATTTAGGTGGTTATTACCGTATTCCTATGGATGGGCGTGATCTTAATTATGCAAAATATTTTGTTGAAGGCGAAAAGAAAGTGGCACTTTTAGAGGATTACACTTCGCATAATACAAAACGTTTAAATTTAGAAGAAGTAAAAAAGTTGTTGCTGACTCTTGATTACATACAAGAGGAGCTAAAAAATGCTTAAGGTAATGACTATTGTCGGTACTCGTCCTGAACTGATTAAACTATGCTGCGTGATTTCCGAGTTTGATAAATATACTAATCATATCCTAGTTCACACCGGTCAAAATTATGCATATGAATTAAATCAGGTGTTTTTTGATGATATGGGTATTAGAAAACCCGATTATTTCTTAGAAGTAGCAGCAGATAATACAGCAAAATCTATTGGGCTTATTATCGAACAAGTTGACGCAGTCCTTGAGAAAGAAAAGCCCGATGCCGTTTTGTTTTACGGTGATACTAATTCCTGCTTATCGGCAATTGCTGCTAAACGTCGTAAAATTCCTATTTTCCATATGGAAGCAGGAAATCGTTGTTTTGATCAAAGAGTACCTGAAGAAATAAACCGTAAAATCATTGATCATATTAGTGATGTGAACATTACGTTAACCGAGCATGCAAGACGTTATTTAATTTCTGAAGGTTTACCGCCTGAGCTTATTTTTAAATCAGGCTCGCATATGCCTGAAGTTCTTGACCGTTTTATGCCTAAAATATTAAAGTCGGATATTTTAGATACATTATCATTACAAGCAAAGCAGTATTTCTTAATTAGCTCACATCGTGAGGAAAATGTTGACGTTAAAAATAATCTGCAAGAATTATTAAGTAGTTTACAAACGCTTATTAAAGAGTATAATTTCCCCGTAATCTTCTCAACACACCCAAGGACTAAAAAAAGACTTGAGGATTTAGGTGGTGGGAAAGAGCTTGGTGATAAAATAAGGTTTTTACCGGCTTTTAGTTTTACGGATTACGTCAAACTTCAGATGAATGCGTTTTGTATTTTATCCGATAGCGGTACTATTACTGAAGAAGCCTCTATACTTAATTTACCTGCTTTAAACATTCGAGAAGCACATGAGCGTCCTGAAGGTATGGACGCCGGAACGCTTATTATGTCGGGCTTTAATGCTGCACGGGTACTACAATCGGTGAAATCAATTACGGCAGAACACGAGAATAATAAAGATACGGAAGAAATATACTCAAATGATTTGGAGAATTGTAATGTAAAACGAGGAACGAGCACGCACAGCCTATACTTAATAGGTGGGCATGCGAGTTCTCCAAAGTTTTGCAGAGATAATTCTTCAAAGCAGAAGAGTATTGTGTCGGATTATGCTGCAGCAGGACTTGTATCAAAGAAAATATTGCGTATAGTTTTAAGTTATGTGGATTATGTTAACCGTACGGTGTGGTTTAAGAAGTAACATTATTCATTGTTATCATATCAACAACATGAAATTCTTTAAATTAATAAAACTTAACCTTGTATTTTTAAGTGTTTTTTTACTAATAACTCTTATATCTTCTTGTTGTTATTCCAAAGAAAATTCTTATAAAAAAATAGTTTTTCTTGTTAGTACAGAGACATTCGGCGGCAAAGGCGTATACGCGATGTATAATGAGATGAAAAAAATAGGTCATGATGTCAAAATTGTAATAGTACCTCATCCTCATCCAAATATTCAAGGAGGAATAGATACCGAGTTTATTAGTAAATTTGATATACAAGATGTGATATATCCATGCGGTAAGTATGCTTCTTATTCAAATGTTAATACAAAATGTGAAATTTCTGAATTAAAAAAGTATCAGCCGGATTTTATTTTTACGCAAAACCCTTACGAAAATTTTCAAGGCTATATATCAGAACCTTTTACGGCTGCTAATTTGTATAAGAGTTTTAGAGGAACTAAAACAAAAATTATGTATATAGTCTATGGTCCGCATATATTTCATCAAAAAAATATTGATGATGATAAGTTATCAAGTTTCATAGAGACGGTATTTGTTGATTCAGAAAGTACAAAGGATATATTTATGAGTAATTATAAATTTCCTAAGGATAGAGTTATTGTGTCAGGTTATCAACCATACTATGAAGTAAGACATTATAATATTAACGAAAAACCAAACTCGGAAACCATTTTATGGCTTCCTAGATGGGAATTATCGTTTAAAAATAGAGATTTATATGAAGGAGGTTCTACTTTCTTAAATTATCACTATTTTTTCTATAATTATGCATTACAACATCCTGATATTCATTTTATTATAAGACCGCATGTTACGCTATTTACCTATGCGGTCGGTAAAAATTACTTAAGCCAAAGTGATATGGATAATATCTTAAGTAGATTTAACTCTTTAAAGAATGTTACTGTTTCTGCACATGCATTCAGGTCGTTACTGGATGATATAATGGTGTCGGATATTGTAATAAGTGACGGTACTTCATCTCTTGCTGAAGTAGTAGTTGCCGATAAGCCTATAATTTACTTAAGTAATGGTTGGAATAATGAATTTAATAGCAATGCTCTATCTAAAGAATTAAAAAAATATATGTATTTTGCTTATGAGCCGCAAGATATTATTAACTATATAGAATTTATTAAGCAAAATCATTATTTACCTTATCATGAAAATAGTAGTGGTAGAAATCAATTTAAAAAGATGCTTGATCCTGTAGAAAACCCTGCTGCATTTATCGCCGAATATTTATTAAAGTGATAATAGTTTAAATAATTTATGTTAGAAGAAATTTATAATGATGGAGAAAGATTAATGCCTGGGGAAATTCATGATGTTTTAGAGGTAATGCGTCATAAAAGTAGTTATAAATTTTTTAAAAAAATTATAGAAGCCGATATACTTAATAGCCCATTAATGCCAAATCAAAAAATAAAAATTCTAGATATATGTTGTGGAATATGACATGGCGCTTTCATGCTTAGCGGTGTATTAGGAGTAGAAATTATCGCAATAGATATCAGTAAAGAATCTATAATTTATGCTGAACAAAATTGTGGAGCATCTAATATAAAATATATTAAATCTGATTTAATTAGTTTGATTAAAAAGTCAGAAGAATATGATGATATTGTATCACGACATGCACTTGAGCATATTGAAGATGGGTTAAATCTAGCACTTAATCTTAAATATAAAAACCGATTAATAGTCAATGTACATTTTAATGAACCGGAATAGCATATATATAATTTAGTTAATTGGATTACTGAAAAATACTTTACATCATATCAGAACAAAGAATTTGTATATGAAGAATTAGATGGCTTAACTAACGACACACATTCTGAAAAAAATCCTCCTAATTCTATAATCTGTATATCCAGTCACTCAGATTTTAAGCCTATAAAGCAATTATTTCACTATTCAATCTCAGCTTGGACACCAGAATTTTTAGAAAAGCTAGGTTTTCTAAAAATTCCAAGATATATTAAAACAATTGCTGCAAACTAGAAATGCATTTAAAAATAGCGAAGAGAAAAACTTAAACTATGAGATTAAATAATACTGTAACAGAGCCAAATAATGCCTTAGAAGAAATAAAAATGCTTAAAGTGAAGAAGCAAAATCTATTTTTCTAAAGCTCTATAGAAAATTTAAACAATAAAGGTATTGATAACTAAAGAGAGATATCATCCTGTGGTTTGTGATCTAGATCTAGGAAAATAACTTAAAATACTAATTTAGTATTTTTTAACTGGCTCTAGTTCCTAAACCACTGGATGATATCAAGCTTGTTATTATTCTCTTTCTTTAGTTAGCAATGCCACAATAAAACTAACATTTCATAAATTATTTCTAAAAGTTATGATAACTAAAAAAGATAAAACTTTAAATATTTATTGTCCTTTAGTTTCCATTATTATACCTGTCTATAATGGGGCTAATTATATGCGTGAAGCGATAGATAGTGCTTTAGCCCAAACATATGAAAATATTGAAATTGTAGTTGTTAATGATGGCTCTAAAGATAATGGGAAGACAGAAAATGTAGCATTATCATACGGTGATAAAATACGCTATTTTTATAAAGAAAACGGTGGTTGTGGTTCGGCTTTAAATTATGGTATAAAAAACATGAATGGGGAGTATTTTTCATGGCTTAGCCATGATGATATATATTATCCTAATAAAATTGAGCATCAAGTTAACATATTAAATAAATTAGATAATAAAGATACTATCATTTATGGCGGTTATGAATTAATTGATGAAAAAGGAAGTTCTTTACGTTATATTAAACCGGATAGTGTGCTACCTATAGATAAACTTAATATTTCTTTATTACCTTTATTACGAGGATTAATACATGGTTGTTCGTTATTAATGCCTGCTAAATATTTTCATGAAATTGGTATATTTAATGAAGCTTTACCGACAACGCAAGATTATGATTTATGGTTTAAAATTTTCCGTGTTGCCCCTATTCATTTTGATGAGTCTATCCTAATTAAATCTCGTTTTCATTCAGAGCAAGGTAGTAAAAAAATATCAAATCATAACGAAGAATGTAATGTATTATGGTCATCGTTTCTTCACGAGTTAACAGAAGAAGAAATGATCAAAATGGAAGGTTCTCCTTATTTATTTTTGACTCGTACAGCTACTTTTTTATCAAATAATACTCCATATAAAAAAGCTTGTGACTTAGCAAATACTATGGCTAAGCAAGTATTACATGATACTAAAGTTAGTGTGATTATACCGGTATATAACAGAATAAATTGGGCAATTGAAGCTATAGAAAGTGTACTTATTCAAACACACAAAAATTTTGAGATACTTATAATAGATGATGGATCGACTGATGATATATCAGAATTAATTGCAAGATGCAAAAAAGATAAAAGAATAAGATACTTTCATAAAAAAAATGAAGGACCTGCTGCTGCACGTAATTTAGGTATTAAAAATGCTATAGGAAAATATATTGCTTTCCTTGATTCGGATGATTTATTTTATAAGGATAAAATAGAAATCCAATTACAGTTTATGGAAGAAAATAACTGTATATTTTCTCATACTTCATATCAAAAAATAGATGAAAAAGCAAAATATATAGAATCTGTTCATTCTGGGTGTTTTAGTGGAAATGTTTTTCCTCAAGTTATACAAACTTGTCCAATAGCAATGCCGACAGTTATGGGAACTTGGACATTATTCCAAGAAAATTTATTTCCTGAAAATATAAGAAGTGGTGAAGATTGTTGTTTATGGATATCTATTGCTAGTAAAAACTCAATAGGCGGTATAGACAAAGAATTGTCTAAAGTACGAATTAGCGGTGGTACTAATACGTTTATGGACCCAAATAAATATTCAGTAGGTTTAATAAATATTACTTCTTATGTTCTTAATGATCGGTATTTAAGTAAATTTAGTCCGTTTACTATTAATTTATTATTAGCAGCTGTTACACAATTAAGATTATTAGAAAATAAAAATAAATACTATAAAAAAAGTAATATTTCTTCTTCTAACAATAATTATGTAATGCAAAAAATACGAACCTATTGCTTTGTAACAAAAATTTTGATTTTGTTAACTATTACTTCTATAAGGCAAGAAGGAATACGTGCAACAATCTCTAGAATACGTAGATGGCTTAGAAAGCATATATAAATAACTACTCCTCAAGTATCTTAACTTTTGAGCAGTCACCGATTTTAGTCATACCTTCGTTAACGACTAAGTAACCTTCTTTAATATCGTTAGAGGTAATTTCAATTAGACCTTCTGTACGTGTACCGATTTTACGTATAATTGTTTTACCGTATCACCGTCTATTTTATAAATAAAATTACCTTGATTATTTCGTTGAATACAACTTTTCAGGAACGGTTAGATTTTTATGAGGGTTAATTATAAGCATAACATCTACAAAGCTATTATACAGGATTTTTGTCCCCATAGGTAAAATAATTTTAGCTGTTCAAGTACCTTGATCCTATAAGTAATGTGATACTGCTCCGATTGTGCTTTTAATTTTTCCTGCAATTAAAACTTCAGTATTGATTCCAACTTTTCCGCTTAAAGACTCCGGCAATTCAATAAAAATGCTTTGTGAGTTTGCTGTTCCGGTAATGCTAAAAAGATAGTCGCCTATTTTTACTTTATCGCCTACCATAGACTTAATTATGCCTATTTTACCGGAGTAGGGTGCAGTAATTATCATGTCGTTATATGTTTTGAGAGCTTTGGCATAATTAAATTTTGCATCTTCAAGTTCGCTTTTTGACCTTTTATATGCCTCATTGCTTACAAATTTTTTAGCAAATAACACTTTTATATTATAATCTTCTTGTTTTATTTAATAAAGATGCGGCTCTAGACTTAGTGGTTTCTGCTATGTTTTTATCTATCACCAGCAATATATCCCATTTTTTACTATTGCTCCTTGATGTGCCGAGACTTTTTCAACTAATCCGGTAGCATTAGCGTAATAATCACTGCTATTATTATTTTGGCATTGTCCTACAATATTAAATATGTCGTAAAGTGCGGCAATTTGTACTTTAGTCGCTTTTACTCCTATAATTTTTTCTTTTTCCATTTTATTTGCCATAGTAGAAAGTGAGATAAGTAAGGTAAAAAGAACAATAAGCCTTGTAGGCATAATATCAGACCCTAAAGTGAATAGGTGTCATCTAGTTAGTTTGTCTGCAATAAAATACCTCCAAGTTATGACAAAGTATGCTTTTTAAGTTCCTCATCCGTTAACCATTTATATTCTTTTTCTAGAATTTCAAATCTCATCTTTTCTAATTGTGCATCAAGATCAGGTTCAGGAATGATAGCAGAACCAGTAAACTCAAATCCTTGATAGTTAATTTTTAGTTTTTTACAAGTTTCTTGTAATGATAATAAGTTTTCTTCTATATCATCGATAAATATTATTGATTGCGGATAATAATTTGTTTTGCGTAATACATATTCAAGTACGCTTCCTTTATCATATTCTGCAGTGTAAATTATGCCGTCTTTTAATGTAGGTTTACCGTAACCGGCATTAAAATCTTCTATTATTATCTCATCTTCTGACGGTGAAAATTCTTGAAAATTTACCTTTAATTCAGTGAGTTCACGAACTCTCCATTCAATCATATCTTCAATTACACCGAATTTACCGGTAGGAAGTTTAGTAAGCCCCATTGCCGGAATATTTTTTGCTTTAAGTAGAGCAAATATTTCCAAAATGTCTGAATTAACGAATCTCGCTTTTTTTTCTTTAAGAATAACGCTAAGTAATAATTCGCATTCTTTTTTAGTAAGTCTTTTTTCAATATCTTCCATTAATGCTTTTCTATAATCATGTGTTAACCTAGATTCATCGCTATCCATTACAATTACTCCATCTACGTCAAAAAGCACCAAGCTAGTATTATCTGCTTGCTCTATTGCTTGTATAACTTCTTTAAAATCATGAACTTTATTTATTTTGCTATACATATCTATCTTTTATTGATTGTTTAAAATCTAGATCACGTTATTACCCTTAGATATTACCAATGCGAATAATTTTATGTCATTCCCGCGTAGGCGTGAATCCAGTAAAACATCTGAAACACTTGTTTCGTATATGTTTATTTTATCAAATATGCAACTTAACTATATCAACATTAATGTTATTGGTCTTGATTCCCGTCTACGCGGGAATGACACAAAGCAAGTTGTCTAATTCATACAACACAGTTCTAAATAACTACGGGTATCTATATTTATTTTGTAACGTCACTTATAATTTCTTCTAAGGAATTTGTCATTATCTTTAAATCTTTTTCTCTAGACAAATTATGGTGACCGTCTTTAATTAGCTTCATTACTATTTGTTTACTAGTTATTTTTTCTAATAATTTTACTGAAACATTATAAGGCACGTCTTCATCTAACATGCCATGAATTAGATGTACCGGTATATTGATATCAATCTGTTTCTTTGTCAATAATAAATGTTTTTTTGCATCTTCTATCAATTTATAGCTCATCGGATATTTATGCTCACAATTTTTACTGTTTACTTCTAATATTCCCTCTTTTTGTATCTTATTTTGATCGTCTAACGATATATTTTGCCAAATATTTTCGGTAAAATCCGGAGCAGGGGCTACACACACAAGCCCTTTTATTTTATCGGGAAATTTTAAAGCTGTAAGAAGTGCTAGCCATCCTCCCATGCTCGAACCTACTAATATCGCCTCCTTATCAATTAATTTGTCTAAAATTAGTGATACTCCTTCTAACCAATCACTAATTGTTTGATCCTCAAATTGTTCCGATGCATTCCCATGACCGAAATTATCAAAAACAATAAAATTATAATTGTTTTTTTTACAATAATCTATTAAATAGATAGCCTTAGTTGATTGCATACTAGACATCAAGCCGTGTAAAAAAATTACAGATGGAATATTTGTATTAATTATTTTATAATTATCATAGACAATAAATTTGTCTTGTGTTTTATTATAAAGCTTGTGCATTTTAAATAATTATTTTAATAGATTGAGATTTAATGCCTTCATCAAAGTCAAGTAAACGATACAATAAATATACTGTTTTGCAAGTAGTTCCTGCTCTAGTCTCTGGAGGTGTTGAAAGAGGTACTATAGAAGTTGCAAAATATCTTAAAATGCTTGGTCATACTCCTATTATCATTTCAGCAGGCGGCACTCTAGTTAAAGAGTTAGATAAGGAAGATATATTACATATTGAGATGAATAGTAACAGTAAAAATCCTTTCGTAATTCTGAATAATGTCAAATTGATAGCAGAAATAATCAAGAAATATAATGTTGATATAGTTCATACAAGATCAAGGGCACCGGCATGGAGTTCATATCTAGCAACAAAATGGACTAACGCTAAATTTCTGACTACTTTTCATGGGGTTTACAATATTCCGAATAGTTTTAAAAAATATTATAATAGCATAATGCTAAAAGGTAAGAGAGTTATTGCAGTATCTAATTTCGTAAAACAGCATTTGCTTGCACACTATAACATTGATGCAGATAAAATAGTAGTAATTGAACGTGGAGTAAATTGTGATTATTTTGATCCTGCAAATTTAACGCCTGAAAAACTTAAAAAATGTCGTGATAAATATGATGCACCGAGCAACGTGCCTATAATATTAATGCCTTCTAGAATGACAAGCTGGAAAGGACATCTTGTTCTAGTAGAAGCATTAAGTAAGTTAAAACATAGAGATTTTTATTGTTTAATGGTCGGTGATATATCTCGACATCCCAATTTTACTAATAGAGTCAAAGAGCTTATAGCTACTCTAAAACTTCAAAATAAAATTCAAATTTTCGGTAATGATTCTGATATAATAAACCTATACGGGATTTCCGATATTATCGTTTCTGCTTCAATCGAGCCTGAAGCTTTCGGACGTACTATTATAGAAGGGCAGGCAATGAAGAAGCTTGTTATTGCAACTAATATAGGCGGGGCAGTAGAAACGATAAATAATAATATAACCGGTTTTCACGTAGAACCAAATAATGCCGAAGCGTTAGTACAGAAAATCGATTATTGTTTATCGATTTTAGGTACTGATACTGCTAGGAAAATTCAAGAAGCAGCAAGACATACGGTAATTAATAATTTCTCTCTTGATCTAATGCTAAGAAAAAACCTTGAAGTCTATAAAGAAATCTTCAACAACTCCCATAATTGAACATACTCATGATAAATGAAAAGTAGAGTATATAGGAGTAATAGTTATTCTCCTAATAAGTTTATTTCAGCATCAAATCTTCAAGATTTATATACTGATCATCAAAATTATTATAGTCATGAGATTTACCGTCATGATGCACTATAAACATTAGATTTTCCGGTAAAAATTCTTTTAAAGCTTGTTGTGCATTTTCTATAGATATTTTATCAAGATTGGCACACACCTCGTCTGAAATTAATATTTTAGTGTTTGACATTATAGCTTTAATGATTCCAATTTTTCTCTTTTGACCGCCACTTGGTGCATTTATTACATCATAATTTTTATCACTTAAGTGCGTAATTAATGTAGCTAGATCTAATTTTATAAATAATGTATTAATTTTTTCTTCTAATGATTGTTTATTACTTTTAATGATTAATCAAGACCTGAGGTTATTACTTCAAATAAAGTAGATTGAACCGATATGTAACTATTCTGATCAATAAATATTATTTTTGGATTTTGATAATGGGTAGGTATGGAAATTTCACCAACACTATGACATGGGTCAGCAATACAAGTTACTAAACTCTTTACAAAAGTGGTTTTGCCTTTCCCCGAGGGAGCTGCAAGAAGATAATGTACTCCTAATTTTAATACTAATTTTTCAAAACTCAAAATAGTTCTTTCGCCTATAATTAGATTATAATCAGAAACGACAAGTTCATCATTTGTATCATAGTAGACCATGTTATTCCTTTGATCCTCAGAGGAAATTGCCTCTATTAATTTTGTAATTCTTGCTTGTGATGTAGCTGCTCCACTAAAGATTATTTTTAATGAGGAACTTGTTAAGAATAATTTTAAAGTTTCATACCAAGGATTAAGTAGTAGAGCTTGCGCAAGTGTAATCTATCCATTTTTTACTTTATCAATATAGTAAAGTGATTTTATGCATTTCTCTGAGATATCTAATATAGTAATTCTAGTATTTTTTGTTCTATCTAAAAACAACATTTTCTTTGATATTTCTTTGTTAGCTTTAAGTTGCTTGGCATATTGATTGTGTACAAATTGAGCAGAATCAGTTAACAAGATATTTGAAGTGTTATAGGATATATTGCTTACTATAGAAGCTTTATTTTCGTTAATTTTCCCCGCTTCTTTCCTGTAAGCAATATCCAGTTGATATAATATTGTCAAACTCATTAAATATAATAGCTTATGGCACTAAATTCATTATATCTTGCGATGCCATAAGCTGTATAATTTTTTGAGTGGTAAAATTCCAATAGTAAAAGTATTATGAATATCAATAAATAAATTATTAGTAATAGCTTCTGTATCCTTTAATCCTAAAATTTTACTTTTATATTCCTCGTTTAGTAATAGTTCTAAAGCTTTTTGTTCCATTAAATCTTGAGTATTTCGTGTTAAAGAAGTTTTATATGATTGGAGTAGTGTGCTTATTATATTTTTTCCACACCATAAAATACTGATTTTTGCTCCTTGAGAAATAAGAGGTCCTATATCAGCATTATGGTCCTGTATTAGTAAGGTTAATGCAATTAATGTATTGCCGTCATTTCCGGTATAGTTAATAAAACTACTATTTATGCATGCTTCAATTAAATCTAAAACGTTTGTTATAAATATGATAAAATCCTTGCGTTACATCTTTAATTTAATTTTTTAAATCATTAGAAAGTATATTAGGATCAATTATCCTAATATTCGTGGTTAAGTTTGTTTGAATTTCTTTTAAATTTTCCTGATAATTTAAGCAATCAGTCCCATAATATTATTGCAGCTGTAGAAGTTAAATAAATTGGTACTGAATAATTAGGAACAGTTGTGATGAGATTTGTAGCGATAGGATAGACTAAACTTCCTTTAAATGTAGAAGAAGTAAGATAATGTTTCTAAAATCCCTTTCGGTTATTAAGAGTTCATCAGCAAGAGTTGCCGAAACAAAAAGCCTGCTTCCTTTTGTCCCATTTACAATAAAACCAGTTATACTGCTAATTATTAAATGCATTCCATATGCTAACTTCTTGGAAAAGTTAGAAGCAGCATTATTTTTATTAAAATTTTCTGTACTTATACTTTTTTCTGGATGTCCGCTTGCGCTGGAATGATATAATAGCATTTACCAGTCCACACAATAACACCTTGCGAGGAGCCGCAGGCGACGTGGTAGTACAGAACAAACAATAAAAAAATTCTGATTTACCGTTTTTCTTTAGCTCAGACATTAAATTCCTAACTAATCTATCTTTAATAAACGTTGCCGAATTAGGTGATAAGTTGTACTATAATATAAAGGAAAAATGTAGGTGTAGGGAAGAAAGTAAAAAGGCAGGTAAATAAAACCTACCATTTTGTAACTATTAACGAGAATATAACTCGATTACTAAATGAACTTCTGCTTCAAAAGGATATGGGACATCAGAAAGAGCAGGAACTCTTAAATATTTACCGGTTAATGAATGCACATCAAATGATAAATACCCCGGTGTTGTTTGACCTTGTTTTGAAACGGATTCTTGGATAAGCGGTATTTGTTTGACGGATTCTTTAATTGCTATAACATCACCTTCCTTTAGTCGTATGCTTGCTATATCGGCTTTCTTACCGTTTAATTTAATATGTCCGTGCGAAACTAACTGTCTTGCAGCAAAAATAGTTGGAGCTATATTCATTCTATAAACTACAGTATCAAGTCTACTTTCAAGTAACCCAATAAAGTTTTCACCGGTATTACCTTTCATTTTTTGAGCGAGTACAAAAAGATTTCTAAATTGTTTTTCAGTGACACGACCGTAGTGGCATTTTAACCTTTGCTTAGCTTTTAAATGTAAACCATAATCTGAAGTTTTAATCATGGCATTTTGTCCATGCTGCCCGGGACGATAATTTCGCGTATTGAAAGCATCCTTGCCATCACCCCATAGACTTACTCCAAGCCTTCTACTAGCTTTATATTTAGAACGAACAATTTTTGTCACTGAGAGTATCCTTAACTTTATATTTGAACTACGAGACAATGATATACATTTCTTATATCAAAGTCAATCATTGATTTTTACCTTAAAACTTTTTATATTTAATTAAAAAATATTTCATATGAGTTCTTTAGTAACGCAAATCGATTTAGATAAAATCAATCATTCACAAAGTACCGTTAAAGACTATATCTTACTTATGAAACCGCGTGTGATGTCGCTTGTAATGTTTACAGGTTTTGTAGGTATGTGGCTTGCTCCTTATTCTGTGCATCCTTTTATTGCTGTTATTGTGCTTGCTTGCATATCTCTTGGGGCAGGGAGTGCAGGGGCAATTAATATGTGGTACGATAGAGATATCGATAGCTTAATGAAACGTACTCAAAAAAGACCTCTCGTCAGAGGTGCTATAGAACCTGATGAGGCTTTATCTTTTGGTTTGATAACAGGATTTTTTGCAGTATTTTTTATGGCTTTATGTGTTAATTTACTTGCATCCTTTTTACTGCTATTCACTATTTTTTACTATATCTGTATTTATACTATTTGGTTAAAGCGTCGTTCTATACAAAATATTGTTATTGGCGGAGTATCGGGAGCATTACCTCCTGTGATAGGTTATGCAGCGGTAAGTAATACTATATCTCTAGAGTCAATTATATTATTTTTAATTATTTTTATTTGGACACCGCCGCATTCATGGGCTCTCGCTTTATTCTGTAACGATGATTATAAAAACTGTAAAGTACCGATGATGCCTACAGTAAAAGGGATTTTATATACTAAGGAACAGATTCTAATTTACAGCATTCTTTTATTTCTTGTTTCGTTAATGCCGTTTTTTATTGGAATGAATAATTTTATATATTTGATAATTGCCGGTATGCTTGGGTTAGTATTTCTATATTATTCCGGTTCTTTATTCTATGACACCCCTGATAACAAACAAGCTAAACGATTGTTTGCCTATTCGATATTTTATTTGTTTTTTATCTTTTTACTTTTGTCTTCAACTAGCACTATATCCAATATTAGCTAAGAGATAATAGTGTTGGGTTACTTTTATGGACGATAAAATTGAAACTCAACGTGAAGCAACATATCATAAGTTTATTTTCATGCAAGTGATTTTGTATTTATAATTCAACTGCGTTTACTACATAACTGTAATTTTTAAATTTTATGCTTGTGTTTCGTAATTTTGATAAGTAGAAAGAGTTAGAAGATACATCGGATTTGATTCCAAGTGAGTAACATGTCATGCAACACACTCCATCATTGGATAAAATTACTCTTAATACAGGCTTTATAATGTACAGTCTTGCCTCAATATGCACTTACTCTATTTTCCTGTACATTTGGTTATCAAATTAAAGCTTCATTCTCTAATCTATTTTCAGCAATATTTCTTTCATGCTGCTTATCGTTATACGTAAATATGTATTCCGCTTTTATAAACGGTTTATATTGGTTGTTTATGTATGGATCTAAATCTTCAAATAGCTTTTCATATTCGATAAGCCATCCTTCATAAGCAATAATAGGAGCAAAGTTTAGATGAACTTCGTAACATGCTTCAATAAAAATATTTAACGCTTTTACTCTTTGGATAATTGGACTCGTCTTTGGCTCTAATATCGCACTTATCCTCGCCGGCATCAAGCTAAATCTAATTCTTATTTTGCCGTCAGGATTAAAATTAAGCAGTTTAGGATTAACATATTTAGTAGCAAAAGTTGCTTTAGCACGTGGGTGTTCTTTAAAGAAATTAAATATCTTTAGCAAATTAGTGTGTTTCCAATGCAAACTTACATCGGTAGAACAACCTATATCATATTATGTCCAATATTTAGAATCTGTTTGATTGGAAATTTTAGTCGGTAAATTTGCTATATGTTTATCCAATATGTCAAGTATTTGATCTATATTTTCATTTATATATAATGTATCATAGTTATGACGCATAACATAACAATAACTATTTTTGCAACCTCCGCACAGCCATATATGAAGTTAGGCGTTATATAATCCGCTGATCTTACATTAGGACGTACGTGCAAAGTTTTCGTATTTTGGACTATTTTCTTAATCATACGATTTTAAATGAAAATTTATTTAAAATACTTACTTCGCTGTATAAGCTTCAGATTTATTTACTTATATTGAAATTACAGTTATAAATTAGCAATTATAAATATATCATAAATTATGGCAAAACCAAGCTATCTAAATTTTGATAATAAAAATTATAAATGGAACAATGATATTGATGATCGTAAATACCAAGAAAGCTATAGAGTAGATAAAGGTGAGCAAGGAGTATTAATGTGTCAACCATATAAAAATGAAATTTTGCCTTATTTAAAGTTTAAAACGCCTGAAATTGCTAAAGAAAGTAGTGAAAAAATATATGAAATATTTTTAAAATCCTTAGAGGATAATGATTTTATTGGAGCTGATATGGCTAGTAAATATTTGCAAATAGGTTTTACTAGAAGTAGACGTTATGCTAATTATAAAGGTGGGCAAAATATGACAAAGAACATGATTATAAGAAATTATAAAGAGGAGTGGGACCCAAAACAGTAAAAAGTGCCGATATATTTTTCAACAAATGGCAAGAGGTAGAAGATAATAAGAAATATAAAAAGATGAAAATAGAATGGAAAAAACAATATTGGTAGATATTCGCTAGTTAGTTTGTTTATATTATAGTAGATTAATAGAGGATAGATTATGAGTAAAGATGAAATTGTGGAGTTATTTAAAAAATGTATCAATTTACATAACAGATATTAATACCAAGAGGACAAAGATAATTTACGAAAATTCGTTGAAACTGATCATGAAGAACTTTCAAATTTTATTGAAATTTATAATAAAACTGAAAAATATAACAACAGGGAACCTGAAGTTTTTCATAGCTTAAGTTCTATTTTAATGGAAAAACACTAAGATAATGCAATTAAATCAGAAAGCTATTGAACTAGATCTAAGTAAAGCATACTACCACGAAGAGTTTTTTAATAAGTTATATGAAATAAATCTGTAGGAAGCACGCGCTTTTATCAAAAGGGGCTATAGGGTTAAATCCCAATAAAAAATCATTATATGAAGATTTTATTATTTTGTTGAAAAAGGCAAATTATGATGAAGAAGCAGCAAAAATTACTGAAGCAATTCAAGATTTCCCTAAAAACATACCTAATTTGCTATTAGATACTGAGGCAATAATAGAAGTTTATCAATTGAGGTATGGACTTAAATGCGAGTAGTTGGTATACCTAATTAAATATAGATGTCATTCTTAGCAACGGCAGGAATCCAGTTTTTTTTCTCTGTCATCCCGTGATTTATTCACGGGATCTAGAAAAAATAAAAGTTTGGACCTCGTTGTCAAGCCACGGGGTGACGTTAAGGATTACTAGATGCTAGCCTATGTGGGTATGACATTGAGCCACACAACAAAGCAAAATAAATGAGACTTATCTAAAAATATTTAGTTACACACACGGGATCACATAGAGGGATAATAAGTCAAACAACACCCGTGATTGTCATATCAAAACAGTTTTTTCAATCCTTTGTGTAGTAGTTTATTTACAGGATCTGCTTGTTTGTTTTCATGCTGAGAGCTACTTTGTTCCTCTGCATTTGTATCTTTTTTCTTGCTAAGACCTAAAGCATCTTTAATAATATTTTCAGGTTTTTTCTCACCGCTTTTTAGATCTTTAATAACGCTATTAAATACGTTGTTCACTAAATAAGTTTGAAGAGCCTGAATATCTAGCTTATGCTGCGGATTATTTATAAATCCGTATAATTTAACAGCTATAGGTGGTAAGTCCGCAATAGTAACGCTTGCACTAATATCCATCATATATTGCGGTAAGTTAATTTGACCGTTTGCCTTTGCTTTCGCAGGTGAAGCATCTAAACTACATTCATTTAAATTAAGTTTGCCTTGCGTTATATTTCCACTGGCAATTAAATTTTTGAAAGATGTGGACCCTCCGTTAAACGAACTGTTAATAAGTCGTAATACTCCTTCGGTATTTTTAGCATTACCCACCGCATCTGCGATTCGGTTTAAATCAAATCCGCTTATTTTCCCGTTATCGCTATTTACGTTAAATTGTCCATTTAGATTATTAACATATGTATAAATGCTATTACCGCGAGCAGTAAGATCGGCTTTAAAGCTTAGTCGCCCATCAGTTATTTTTATTTTACCTGATTGTGGAGTTAAACTTTTGAGGCAGGCATTTTTAAAATCGATTTTGATTGCAGCGTCTTGCTCTTTTCCTGAACTCACATAACCAGTGCTACTTAGTTCACCACCGTAAATGCTTGCATTAACTGAAGTAATATTTAACTGACCGCCGATGATATTTAATTTTGCTTTTAAATTATTTATGATTAATGAGTCGTTAGTTAATTTATCAATATTTGCGGATAATTGTCCTTCAATTTCATTTAAAAACCCCAAGTTAATAGGATTGTTTGACCAAGGAGAATTATTTTTAGCTGTAGCTATATTTTGATTAGCATGATTACTAGTTTGATTTAAAACAGGAGTAGGGCTGTGGCTTGCAAGAATTTTATCCAAATTAACTAACGGACTGTATAAGTTAAGATTGAAATTCGGTTTCTGGGCTGCTAAATTGATAGCACCTTTAATAGATATATTAGTATTAAAAGCAGATATTTTATTATTAATATGGAAAGTATCTTTAACTTTTTGTACTTCCCCGTTTAACTGCAATACTCCAATCTTGCTTAAATTACTTACTCCCATAAGAGACATAAACGACTCAAAATTATTAATTTTTAGATTATGAGAAATAGTTATATCTTGAGCCAAGTTTTTAAGCTCAATATCTCCGGTTAAATTACTATTTGCAACCGATAAACTAATATTTTGTAATTTTATTGTTTGAGAATTACTAATTACATTAGAAGTCAGCATAAGTTTTTGGTTAATAATAGGAGGTAATTTATCGATCTTTAGCTTTAAAGCATCAAGTATAGGTTTTAAACTATCAGCTTGTAGTATAATATTTGTCTTATCTAAATTAGAGCTAAGTTCGGTTATAATGTTACCTGGATTTACAATGATATTTGATTTTAGGTTATTACGCTCTATATCATAATTTGCATTTGCTAGTAATTCTATATTTGTATAATTAAGTCTAGCATCTTTAATAGTTACATTTTTATTATCGGCAGTAATTGCCGTAGTTAGCTCGTAGTCATTTTGTAAATAAGCAGGCATAGCTAAAGTTTTAGTATTACCTTTAATATTTGCTTTACCTATAAAAGAATTATTTTCACTATCAAAATTTCCTTCGATTTTAATTTTTTCACTGGCAAGATTAATATTAGCACTTAACGGAATTATTGGTCTGAGTTCTTCAATATTTCCATCTATATTAATCTGCTGCTGCAAAGCACTTAAAGCTAAAGTAAAATCTATAGGACCTTTAAGGCTTTTAATTTTAGTCTCTAAATTAATATCGTTCAATATTTTCTCACTATTTTTTTCTATATATATTACTTTACCGTCTATAATTTTAAAATGACTAATCAAAATTGGAAGTTCTAATTCACTTTTAGTATTAGTAGATTCTGCATAACTAAAATGATTTTTTTTAGGCTTATTATTAGATGTATCAAACAGCCAATTTTTTTGTCCGTTATTCAAGACTTCTAGATTTATAATCGGTTTTTGCAACTCTATAGAAGCTACTTCAATTGCTCCTCTAAAAAGAGGAAAAAGCCGCAATGATGCTTTAGCACTTTCAACGGAAACTAGATGAGGGTCTTTTGTACCGTTTATTGATGATAATTTAATTTCTGAGAGAGATATTGCGGGATTCGGTAGTAAAGATAATTTTATATTGCCGTTAATAGTTAAATCTCTATTTGTAACCTCTTTAACTTTATCTATTATTACTCCTTTATAATTATCTAAAGGAATAAAGAAAGGCATAACAACCAATAACAATATTATACTTGTAAATATAATAAGTGAGTATTTTAAATTTTTAGGCATAGAGTTTAACCTTCTGCTTATGTACATATATTGATTATAGTATCTAAGACTTAATTGTCAAATTCATATAATTTACTTAATTAAGTATTACCCGATGTCATCCCGCGACTTGATCGCGGGATCCAGTTTAGAATGCTACAATTGTTAGTATTTTTAGTTGTTGTTGAGATCCAGTAGTCAAGCCACGGGGTGACATCAAGTAGGTGTTCCGATCCATGCAACAATGCCCAGCTTTTTACGTGAATGACATAGAATTAGTTAATATCGGGATTGATTATATAGAATTAATTTTATGCTATACTTGGACCCAAATTAGTCAAAATGATATAATAGGAATAGAAATAAATCACATTTAAACCCTGCAGTAGAAGAGGAGATTATGGTAAGTATAGCACATAGTTTGGAGCTAAAAGGCATAGAAAAAGGAAGGCAAAAAGGAGTAAAGATCTGTGAAATGAAATTAGCAGAGATGGCAAAAAGAATGTTCAGAAAGAACAATCCTTTAGACGAAATTATTGAATTTACCGGTTTTACAAAAAAGAGTATTAAAGAATTACAAAAACAGCGTCAAAAATAAGAGACTGAAAAATTTAAGTATTCAAACTCCTCTTTGATAATTTAAAGTCACATAATCTTTAGTTATAACAGGAAAAAACTCTTTATTGAAAGGTAATAACTCAGTTGTTTGGTCTAAAAATTCTATTTCAATTATATCGCCGGCACCAAAGTTAAGAATATTTTTAATTTTGCCTATTTCTTTATGATTTGGGTCTAATACCGGTAAATGATTTAAATCCGCTATATAAAATTCATCTTCTGCCGGTTCCGGTAAGCTTGCTCTTAAGCAAAATATTTTATAGCCTTTTAAGTTTTCTGCTTCATTTCTAGTAGTTATATCATTAAATCTACAAATTAATTCTCCTTTGGCATTTTGGCTAATTAGCTGAATATGTATATCTTCTCTTGACTCATTTACTAAATTTTTTGCAAGTATTTTTGTAGCAGGTTCGGTAAAAGATTTTAAAATTACATGACCTTTAATTCCATGACATGATTTTATTACACCGACTAAAATTAAATTTTCTAAAGAATTCATTAATTTGCCTTTAAATTTTGACAATTATATATAATAATATATTCAAAAACTTTTTTATAGACATGATAAAAAAAATAGCTGCGGGCATCACAATTTGTTTCTCATTATTGTTATTTATAATTTGGGGTGCATTATCGTTTGTTAACTATGATTCGGTTACTAATAATTTTACCAGTCATTTAGGAATTGCAAAAGCAAATATTGGCAAAATAAAGATGAATAAATTTCCTTTGCCCTATTTAATTATTGAGACGATAAAGGAAGAAGGAGAATTAGATTTAGAGCAGATTAAAATGCATTTTTCGTTGTGGTCGCTTATAAAATTTAATCCTAAAATTAACAAAATAGACATATTAGATGCTAAATTTTATTCTAATTCTAATGTATTAAATATTTATAATAACGAAGAGTTAATAAAGAATTTCTTTAAATATAAATTACAAAATATAAATCTAAATGTTACTAATCTAAGTGTTATTAATAAACAAGATTATTCTATTTTAAATTTTAATAATTGTATATTAAAAAAAGAAAATGCTTTATCATCTAATTACATACTTAAAACTACAAGTAACTACATAGGGTGAAATTTCAGTTTCAATGAATAAAAGTGATGATATAGTGGATTTTAGTCTTGATATTGATAACAATGATTATGGTTTTAAGCTATCGCAAATTTATAAAGATTTTAAGCTTACTAGCGGTAGCGGTGAATATCAGATTAAAAATTTAGCATCGGTAATGTATAATATATTACCAGATTTAAACCATATTTTTAATAAATTTAATCAAAATGAGGGAGTAAACGTTAAATTTAATATTTCAAATAATGAAGATGAAATAGAGCTAAAAGACATAGTAATAGCTTCCTCTTTTATTACAGGTAATGGATTTGTTAACGTTGCTAAAAATGATAATATTACTACTAATGTGAAATTAGATTTTCCTAAAATAGATCTAAGTTCGTTAATTTCTCCAAATGCAGAGGTAACATTTAATACTTCTTCTTCAAATATTAGATTTATTTTTGCTGATAAATTACTTAAAGCAGACATAGCAATTAACGAAATAATTTTAAGTAGTAATGAAGCACTAGAAAAAATCGTTTTTTCTTCTAGCTTATCAAAGGATACTTTAAAGATCAATGAACTTTCAGGTAATATTAAGTCAGGTGGAGAATTTAAGCTTACAGGTAATGTAACACAGAATGCCGTTAGAAGTATGTTTGATGGACAGCTATATTTAAAGCACAATGATATAAATTCGTTACTGAATATTTTAGGATTTCACGATGTTACTATTAAAGAAGCTATTCCTTTTAGCTTGTCGTCGGATTTAAAACTCACTTTAATAGATTTATTTTTTAAAAATTTATTACTTAAAACAGATCATTTAACTTTATCGGGAAATTTCTCTAGTAAATTGATTGCTCGAACACCTCGTTTAGATGCTACGCTTAATATATCTTCGCTTGACTTAAGCAGTAGGACGTATCCGATAATTTCGCCTCTTATCGAATTTACAAAAAATTTAACTAAAGATATGAACACTTTAGATTATCCAAGTAAATTTATTCCTATTAGAACAATAGGATATTTAGCGAATTTAGATATTTTGATAGATAGTGTTAAGTATAACGATCATGTATTTGACAAAATGAATTTGCTTGCTAAAATCGTACCAGCTAATATAAAAATTAGTAATTTAGATTTTAAAACTGCGGGTAGCTATTTATCAACTAGCTGGAACTTGGATGCTTCGAGTGTATTACCGTCTTTGACAGTAGAAATTAAGGATGGTAATCTTACTACTGATTTATTATCACCGGCAGGAATGCTTAATTTAAGAAATAAATTAATAAATGAATATAGTTTAGATAAAGCTATATTGCAATTTTATGGGACATTATCAACATTATCACAGAATAATTTAATGTTGAAAAATGTTAAATTTTATGTAGCAAATAATAATAATCTATTACAATTTAATAATATTGAAGCAGAATTATTAGGCGGCAAGCTCCAAGGTAGCGGCAATATTTTATTGGAACCTTATTCTATAAATTTCGTATATGCTTTAAATACAATAGATTTGGATAAAGTTTCGGCTCTTATGCCTAAAATATTTACTGCAAGTAGCGGAAAAGTAAGTGTAAGCGGCAGTTTAGGGACTAACGGTAACACTCTTCAAAGCCAGCTATATAACCTTACTATAAAATCACAATTTGCTATAAACAATATAGAGATTAATAATTTTGCAATTGATTCTTTTATAGAAAAAATTAATACAGCCGATTATAAGATACAAAATTTAGATAAAGATATAAATAGTGCTATAACCACAGGACAAGAAAATGTTAGAGGTATAAGCGGTGATGTTGAACTACAAAAAGGTATTGCCATTTTAAAGCAAGTAAAATTTGCAACACAATATAGTAGAGGTGCGGCATCTCTTGCAGTTAATATATATAATTTTGATATGGATGCATCTAGCATTTTATCATTTTACGTACCGGCAAGGCTTGTTAAGTTAAATACCTTAAATACGAGTTCCGATAAAGATAGTTTGGCACATCTTAATATAAAAATGCAAGGGAGTATTTTTGCTCCTAAGACAACTTTTGATAGTAGTGAGATAAAAAAATTGCTTATACCACAAATAACTGACAACACCACTACAGATAACCATTAAAAAATAAAAATAAATGACTAATACTAAAACTTTAGAAGAAAATATTAGCTTTGAATCAGCTTTAAAAGAGCTTGAAGAAATTGTGAAAAAAATAGATAACGGACAAGAGAGTCTAGAGATGGCAGTTAATAGCTTTGAAAGAGGTATTTTACTTAAGAATCATTGTGAGAAAAAACTAAAAGAAGCTCGGTTAAAAATTGAAAAAATTACTAAGCTTGCTGATTCTACGGTGGTCTTAGAAGAGACGGAAGTATAGCTTGTAAGGCATTGCCTGCGTGAATACCAAGTCGTCATTGCGGGCAGGTATTGCCCACGTTGATACTGAATGTCGTCATTGCGAAGAGCGACGCAACGTGGCAATCTAGAAAATAATTAAAAAAATTCTTTAAATCAGAATTTTTAACTGGCTTGCTTCGTTAAAACTTACAGTTTTTTCTTGCAATTACGACCTTCAGTACCCACGCAACAATGCTTTGCGAGCAGCTGTATGCTGCGTAGCAATCTTATGAGATAATAACAAACTCCTGATATTTCGTACGTATAATTATTTCATAACTTTTCTTGCAATGACGAAAAAACTGATACACGCAAGCAGGTCTCTCGTGGGAATGGCATAATGTAAAAATTACGCTTAATCATAATTGACGTTATCTACACTGTTCCTAATATTGTTTTATTCATCATAATAAATATTGTTTTGATGAGTTTTTGTGCTGGATGTTTATACTTATTCCTAATAATTTTCAACAAGAAGAGCTTGGAAGTCTTGGCGGTTTTGGGTGTAGTCGGTAGTATGTATGCGGTATCAAACGGTTTTGTATTAATTTATTTACTCGGTAATTTAAATAAAGTACAAGAAGTGGTGGCAGCAGAATCTATAGTGTTGATGAGGATTGCAGATAATGTAGGTTGGTTTCCATATGAAATAAGACATGCAATTTATCTAGATATTAAAAATTATATCAAAGATGTAATGCACGTGAATGGCAATTAATGAAAGATGGCAAGAAAATCGTTCATGAAGCTCTTATTTTCCTCTAAGATATTAATAAGCAACTACAATCTTATAAAACAAGCGAGCAAATGCACTATTTACTAAGCAGGAAATAATTGAGTATATAAAAGAGCTTTATACCGTAAGGTATAACAGGATTAAAATGTCCTATTTTGCCTTAAATATTCAATATTGGATAGTTGTATGTATAATGACCGGTATTAATTTAATTTTTGTCTGTATGCTTGGCACCAAGCTTTATTTACATAAGATTTCGGTTAGTTTAGTTTGTATCACTTCATCATCAATGCTTTAATCAATATTACCTTATTAAGGCTATACAATTATATTGAGAGATTAAATTAGTGATATCTGTAACAACATAACGCCATAATTTATCCGTGCCTGGTAATACCGATACGGGTAGTAGTAGAGTAGGGGAGTTTTAAACCGATATCGCTGACAAAAAATTCGTTATTATTGATAAGATCGCATTTATTATGAGAGATATTAATTCCAAGATATTTGCATAATTTACCCGGACCGTTGAGATATACCTTTGATACTTCAAGATTTGGTACATCAAATTGCGGGATTCGCCTGTGCTCACGTATTATTATACGCTGTGCAGGCTCACCGTTTATTTGACTTCCAACTTTTGAAGTATCTGCGGTATATAAATCATTATGTGAAATAACATGTACACCTCTTATTAATGTTGCAGCATGGAAACACTCAGTCTCGGTTACGAAATTTAAACAATAATACATTCAGTAAATTAAATAGACATAGCTAAATCTGGCAGGACCAAACATTAAATCTGTTCTTGTGGCTCGTCCTCGTGGTGCATGGCAAACAGGATCATCCTGCCATATATAACTTTCAGTGTCTGTAATGATGGCTGTTTTATCTTGAAAATACAAGACTTTACCTTTACTAAGTTAGCATCTCTTGTAAACAACTCATGAGGTCATTGGATTAATTTATTCATGTTTTTGAAAAAAATATTTAAGTGTCTATGTCATTTTGTAGTAGTGAAGTTAGTAATTTCATATTCAGCTATATTATTTATATAAAAAGGATCTTCTCGTAATATATCTTAAGTTGACTTAGTTTTTCTATATTAGCTAAAATAATATCGCCAATTCTTGGAATATAGGACCTGATAAAATAAAATCTCCTTTGTCATAACATATATCTAAAATTTTCTATGTGCCGTAATAAATTTCCCAACGGAAGGAACGTATGCACCTTCATTGATCAATATTTTTGTTATACTTAAGATTTACAATAAACATAATTTATATTTTTTTATTTAGTGATTTATAATTTTTTATAGAGATTGGAACATTATCATATCCACCGTTGCAAAACGGTTGGCATTTGATGATTCTTTTAAAGGTAATCCACAAGCCTTTTGTGCTGCCGTATATTGTTATAGCTTCTTTGGCATATTCAGAACAGGATGGGTGAAATCGGCAATTATTGCCAAGTAGCGGGGAAATGAAATATTGATAAAACTTAACTATTAATAAAAGTATTTTACTCATTTTGCAACCTATCTATTAGTTTTTCCATTTTTTCTGGAGTCAGATCTTCATAATAATCGTCATTGATTTGTAAGACCGGAGCGTTAACGCATGCTCCTAAACACTCTATCTCGCTTAAAGTAAATTTTTGATCTTCCGTGGTTTCTTTGAGTTTTATACCTAATTTCTTTTTACAAATTTTCATTATATCATCACTACCGCGTAGCCAGCAAGGGGTAGTAGTACATACGTGAATATGATATTTACCAACTCGCTTTAAGTTAAACATAGTATAAAAAGTTGCAACTTCATAAGCGCGCATATAAGGCATTTCTAGCATATTTGCGACATATTCGATAGCAGGCACTGGTAGCCAACCTCCATTTTGACGTTGTGCTAAATCAAGCAGTGGTAATATAGCACTTCTTTTACCTTCTGGTGGATATTTTTTTATAATATCTTCTGCTAGATTTAAATTTTTCTTATCAAATGTAAAATTTGTAATTTTTGTATTCATATACTCCTAATATTATGAATAGTGTAGTAAACGAGTCTACCTATCTATCTCACCAAATACTATATCAAGCGTAGCTATAATAGTAATAACATCTGCCATTAAATGACCTTTAGACATAAAATCTAGTCCTTGCAAATGAGCAAAGCCGGGTGATTTAATACGACATCTATAAGGTATATTAACTCCTTGCGAGTATAAATATACACCAAACTCGCCTTTAGGAGCTTCTACTGCTTTATAAGTCTCACCGGCTGGGACGTCATATCCTGCCGTATAGAGCTTAAAATGATGAATCATCGCTTCCATAGATTCTTTCATTTTGGCTCTTGTCGGCGGTGTTAATTTAGGATCATTGGTTTTAACTGCACCTTTCGGCATTTTCTCTATACATTGCTTGATTATCTTAATAGATTCATACATTTCAAGCATACGCACGAAATATCTGTCGTAACAATCACCGTTTTTGCCGATTGGTACTTCAAATTCCATTTCATCGTAAACGTCATAAGGGTTTGACTTGCGTAAATCCCAAGCTATGCCCGAGCCTCTAAGCATCGGTCCTGAAAACCCCCAATCCATCGCCTCTTTTTGAGATACAACGCCGATATCTACTAGCCGCTGTTTCCATAATCTATTTTCATTTAATAGACTTTCAATATCATGAAGTTTAGGAGGAAACTGATCTATAAACTTATCTATATCTTCAAGTAAACCGTCAGGTAAATCTTCTGCAACGCCCCCAGGTCTAAAGTAGTTTGAATGCATACGAGAGCCGGAAACACGCTCGTAAAATTCCATAATCTTTTCTCGCTCTTCAAAAAGCCATAATAAAGGAGTAGTAGCACCGATATCTAAAGCTTGGCTGCCAATATTCAAAGTATGGTTCAAAATTCTTGTTAGTTCTGAGAATAGTACCCTAATAAACTGAGCTCTTCGTGGGACTTCGCATTCTAATAACGACTCAACTGCCAAAGCAAACGCATGTTCTTGGCACATTGGTGAAACATAATCAAGGCGATCAAAATATGGTATAGCCTGCAAATATGTTTTATGCTCAATAAGCTTTTCCGTACCACGATGTAGTAACCCAATATGAGGATCGGCGTTGTTTACTATTTCCCCATCCATCTCAAGAATTAACCTTAAAACTCCATGAGTTGCCGGATGCTGCGGACCAAGATTTAGAGTTATAGTTTTTGTGTTGTTAGTCATAGTATCCATCATTGAGAGAAGCAGTAGGTGTTGTTACACGGAGACCCAAACCGTCATTGCGAAGAGCGAAGCTACGCGGCAATCCAGTTAAATAATTTCATTATATAAGTCTTTCCAATTTACATTCATTTGCTCAATTAAATTAAGCTTTGTTGCTCTTGAGTCTGATTTAATTTGTTTTTCTCTAGTTATTGCAGAATCCATAGTTTCATGGATTTCATAAAATACTAGCATTATACAATTGTATTTTTACTGACCCCATTAGTTGTATTATTTTTGTGTTCATATATACGTTTGATAATATTAGAAGTTACTCCTACGTCAATAGTACCATTTCGTTTATTAGCAATATACATACAGCCAGTTGCTTCATAATTTTTCCTGGGTTGCCGCGTCGGGACTATGTCCCTCCTCGCAATGACAGTTTTGATGTCATGCTATTTTTGAGCTTCCGTTTTCTTGGGAATAACATAGGCTGCCTTCTCATCCCCCGGTAATACGTAAGTCTGGCTATGCCAGTGAGAGCTAAAATCAAACTCACGATATTCTATATCGCAATTAACCGGCTCATAAGCTACTTGCTTTAGCTGCTCATCATATTTAACTTGTGTATAACCTGTTAACGGGAAATCTTTACGTAATGGATGTCCATCAAATTCATAATCAGTTAGTATCCGTCTTTTATCGTCATTGCCATCGAAATTTACCCCGTACATATCGTAAACTTCACGCTCATACCAACAAGCTGTACTAAATATATTCATTGCCGAAGGTATAGTTTCTTCTTCAGATATATATACTTTTATTATAAGACGCTTATTTAATTTTAAGCTTAATAAGTTGTAAACTACTTCAAATCTTTTATCTCTTTTAGGAAAATCAGCTCCAAATAAATCAGTCAGTACGGTAAAACGTAATTCTGCCGATTCTTTTAAAGCTTTTAAAAATGGTAATAAAAAATTAAGCTCGACTTTATAAGCTAGGTAATCTTTAACCATGACCGGAGTTATTAAAATGCTAGATTTATCTGCAAGTTTTTCAATGAATTTGTCTAGCGTCATACTTAAAACCTGTAGTGCGTTTAATTTTTTTCTGTAATTGCATAAGTCCGTAAATTAATGCTTCAGCGGTAGGAGGGCAGCCAGGGACATATACGTCAACAGGTACGATTCTATCACAGCCACGCACTACCGAATAGGAGAAATGATAATAGCCGCCACCATTAGCACAGCTACCCATTGAAAGTACCCATTTAGGTACAGCCATCTGATCATATACTTTACGTAGAGCCGGTGCCATTTTGTTAGTAAGTGTTCCTGCAACTATCATAAGGTCGGACTGTCTTGGACTTGGTCTAAATAACATACCGAAGCGATCCATATCATACCTACTTGATGCTGCCTGCATCATCTCAACAGCGCAACAAGCAAGCCCAAAAGTCATAGGCCATAAGGAATGAGCTCTTGCCCAGCCTATAATGTCGTCAATTTTAGTGAGTAAGAACCCTCTATTAGAAATCTCATTATTTAATAATTCATCTTCTTGATAAAAACTGTGTTGCATAATTACCAGTCTAAAGCTCCTTTCTTCCATTCATATATGAATCCGATAGTAAGTACGAATAAGAAAAATATCATTGAGAAAAAGCCTATTTTACCTATCATATTAAGGCTAATAGCCCAAGGCACTAAAAATGCAATTTCAATGTCAAATATGATAAATAAAATGGCAACTAAGTAAAAGCGTATGTCAAATTTTGACCTTGCATCACTAAAAGGTTTAAAACCACACTCATAAGGCTCTAGCTTATCTTTATTATAGTGCTTTGTCGATAATAGATTAGGTAGAATCATTATTAAGCCGGAAACCAATACCGCAATACCGAAAAATACAGCAATCGGTAGATATTCTTGTAAAAGTTCTGAGTTTTGTAGCATATGTTTGTATTGTATGAGTATAAGTGCTGTTTATGTCATTCCCGCCTGCGCCGCTGGAATGACATAAAACATTTACTTCTATATGTATACCAAATAGCATCAATTATCAACGACAATATCAGGTTTAACTAGTAACTTCATTAAAACTGGTACCAAAATACCGCTTGATATCCACCATATTTGCCAAATATTATATGAAATCATACCGATAATATAGTAATTTATAAAACATGCATAGGAAATTGCTTTGAAATTATTATTTTCGATATTACTAATTTGTTTGAGATATTTATAAACTAAGCATAAAAATAATATTAAACCTATTGTACCGAGTTCAAGAGTAATTTGTAATATATTATTATGAGGGTGTAGAGGCAAAGGATGCCATTTTTCTCCATTGTGGTTGATCATTGCACTATTATTGACTTTGATATGTTTAGAAGAAGCAAAGCCATAGCCTAAAATCGGTTTTTCGATGATTTTATTTGCAACAAAATGCCAAATAAATAAACGATGAGCAGCGGAAGGTTGTGTAGCTAAATATTTTTTAGATAAATCTTGTGGTTCTATTTGTTTAGCTATAACTGGAAATAGTAACGTGCCGGTAATTAAACTTATTGCAATTAATTTGAAAAATATCGGCTTTATAACTCTTGCTAAAATAAATATTACTCCGCTTATACTAAAGCCTACAAAACTTGCTAAACTATCGGAAATACTTAATAAATAAAGCACTAATATATATAGCATTAATGCGTTTCTTCTTTTACAGCTAGAGAGTAAAATGATAATCGCTACCCAAGAAGTAATTGAAAGTAAAGCACAGCCTCGATCTAGCATATATAAGCCAAAACTAGTTTTGGACATTCTTGTTAAAAAACCATGAGAAGAATATTCAATGAAGAATAATAATATTGCCGTGAGAATTCCGAGTATTAAAGCTTTTTTGAACTGCAAGCGATTCCTGAAAGGAGCAGAATGACTAACTATAAATCCAAGAAATAAAAGTATGAAAACTTGAGCAAAAGTAACTAGGCTATTAATAGGATGAATGCCGAATAAACAAGATATAAAGCACCAAGCGACGAATAATAGTTCGGTTTTTATCGTCATTGCAAGGAAAAACTGTAAGCTTTGACGCAGCAATCTCAGGAGACCTGCTTTATGAGGTGGCCACGCTCCTTTTAGTTGCTCGTAATGACTATTAATACCTCGCAGAAATAACATTAACAAAAAAATTGTAACAGTAGCTGCAACCGATAAGCCTGCTACCATTCCAAGGCTTGGAATTAGGAATATTAAAGTTGCAGTTAAATAATTTATCATTTCAATTCAAAACAATCTTTCACAAAAATTTCGTAGATTGGGTGTTCAAATGTTGAAAGTGAAATGCTTGAAGAAGTCATCCATCCTTGAAAGAGTAAATTAGGATCTTCGTCTATTGTATATTCCGTTATGGTCATCAACAAATAATTATCTTCATTATACGGATCAAGGTTTTTTATACATTTATGCAATTTGATTTTTATATTACCGAAATATTTCTCTTCCCCGACTTTAAAATTAATTTCTTCAGAAGTAGCGGTAATTTTATTTAATGCAATAATTTTACCATTTGTATAATTCTTAAATTCAGAACTATCATTAATATTATCGTTTGGATTTAGAATAGGATGATTTTCATCAAGAGGGATAAATACATCATTTTCAATATCTTCAGTTGTAGTAACCGACTCTAAATTTTCTGCAAATACAGAAGAGTAAGCACATATGATCGCGATAAAAACAATTCGTAGTAACTTCATAAATAAACATATTATTTTTAAAATTATATACTATAGGGGATTAATCGCAATGATAATTTGTGATATATGTCATACCGTGGCTTGACCACTGTATCCAGGCTTTTTTAATTATTATTTTTATGGCCCACGTGGTCAAGCCACAGGGTGACAGTACATTATAATATGACACTATTATATGCTCCACTCTAAAGAATTCTTAAATTCTATTTTACGGCAGGATTTTCATAGCTTTATCATTAAGGTATTTAACACTATTAATCAGGGAGCAGAGTATTACCCAAGTAAACATATAAGAATAATTACCGATTATTTAAATGCCGTGCAAAGCTGTGATATTAATCGTTTAATAATCAATATACCGCCCAGGAGCTTAAAATCTATTTGTGTTAGTGTTGCTTGGCCTGCTTATCGATTTGGTGTTAACCCACCAAAAGGATTATTACTGCCAGCTATTCTCAAATACTGAGCATTAAACATTCACTAGATTGCCGATTTATTTTAAATGCAGATTGTTATAAGGAACTTTTTCCAGATACTATCCTTAGTAAAACCCATAATCACAAAAGTAAATTTTTAACGACAGCTAGCGGCTTTAGATTTGCAACATCGGTTGGAGGATTGGCAACAGGTGATGGCGGTGATATATTAATTATCGATGATCCTCATAATCATATACAAATTCATTTTTATAAAATAAGTAAGCAAGTTATAGATTGATTTGAGAAAACTTTTGTTAGTAGACTAAATAATCGTAATAAGGCAGCGATAGTTCTAGTTATACAGCTTCTTCAGATGATTTATCCGGTTATCTACTTAGTAGTAGCAATTCATGTCATCATTTGAAAATTCCAGCTATTAGCATTCAAGATTACTCCTTTAAATTAATGAATAAATGAATAAAGAATATCAATATCTTAGCGGTGAGATTTTAGATAGCTATACAGAACCTCATGATTACTTAGCAAAGTGTTAGAGCAGGAAATAGGTATCTATAATTAATAATGCTCAATATTTACAAGAATCTATAGCTAGTGACATCTTTGCTGAATATGGAGGATATTAGCTTTTATGCCACTCTACTTGAGAAGTTTGATTATTTTATGCAAAGGTGGGATACGGCAATTAAAATTTCTGAAGATTCTGATTATAGTGTTTGTACTATATTTGGGATTTTTGAGCAGAAATATTATCTAGTATCATGAGTACGGAAAAAATTAATTATCCTGAGCTTAAAAATATAACGTAAAAATTAGCTAGAGAATCTCAGACAAGATTTATATTAATCGAGGATAAACCAAGCGGTCAACAATTGATTCAAGATATAGGGTTGAGATGAGAATATTAGAGTGATTAGGATTAAGCTAAGGCTCGATAAAGTTACAAGATTCGCATCGGTAGTTCCTTTATTTCAATCAGCTAGTGTTCTAATACCAAAATAATTAAGCATAATTTTAAAGGAATTACTGAATTTTCTCATATTAAAAATGACGATATAGTGGATTCCGTTAGCCAGTTCGTGAATTTGATGAAGGATAAATCATTTAAATAGCCTGCAAGGATTAGGAGTTTTATATAAAAATAGTTGCTTTTTTGGATGAATGTTGGTATAGTATTACCGTGTTTTGAAAGTGTCATTGCGAGCGACCGTAGGGAGCGTGGCAATCTTATGAAATAATAACAAACTCCTGAGATTGCCATGTCAATGCTTTGCATCTCCTAGCAATGACGATACCTAGGCTGGGTAGCAAAGTGGTAATGCCGTGGACTGCAAATCCTCTATTCGTCGGTTCGATTCCGACCCTGGCCTCCATTATAGAAATTAAAAAATCTTATGGAATTTATTTCGCAATTCCTAGAAATGCTCTTAGCCGAGCGAGCATTATCAAAAAATTCTATACTTAGCTATAAGCGTGACCTATGCGATTTTCAAAACTATCTTGCTAAACAAAGATTATCCGCATTAAATATTACCACAGCAAATGTTAGAGATTGGATTGAGTATCTAGCAAATAATGATTTACAAGCACGCTCAATCAACAGAAAAATCTCAACTGTAAAAAACTACTATGAATTTTTAATTAGCGAAAATCATACTACCTTTAATCCGGTTCTTAACGTAGATTTACCGAAATACCAAAATAAACTTCCTGAAATACTGTCTATAGATCAGATTAAATCGCTACTTGAATATTGCTCGCAAGATAATTCTCCTGAAGGTATAAGGCTTAATGCGATGATTCATTTGCTTTATGCTAGTGGCCTTAGAGTCTCGGAGCTTGTGAGTCTTAAACTTAGCGATATTCTGACTAATAAAACATCTAAAGGAGAAGTAAGAAAAATATTTTCGGTACTTGGTAAAGGTAATAAGGAAAGAGTCATAGTAATAAATGAACAGGCAGTTATCTCTATTGCCAAATATCTTGCAATTAGAGATATTTTTGTGAATAAAGCTAAACCAAAAAATCTAATTTATTTATTTCCCTCATCAGCTTTAACAGGTTATATGACTAGGCAAAATTTTGCAATTCTGTTAAAATCTGCTGCTCTTTATGCCAATCTTAACCCTGAACATGTTTCTCCTCATATATTACGCCACAGCTTTGCAAGTCATTTACTTGAGGGCGGAGCAGACTTAAGAGTAATTCAAGATCTACTCGGCCATTCTGATATATCAACGACCCAAATATATACTCATCTTCAAACTCATCATCTAAAAAAAGCATTATTGCATCACCCTCTTAACACAAATTAATTTATATTAATCTTTTATAAAGTTCTTGTTAATATTTTTTAACTAAATATAATACGTCTTGTTAATTTAAGGAATAAATTATATGAAGCTAAAAGAAATGATGCTCGCTTGTATTAGTAACCCTGTAGAAATTGAAGGACAATATCCTAGATTCGCTCAAAAGAAAGAATTAGGATTAAATGTTTGTTCCGGGTTAGGTAAAATAAACTTAGAAAGAGAAGAATTATGTGATGAAGCATCACGTAGTTTAGTAAATTTGGTTATCCAAGCAATAGATAACAAAAATTTTGATTTGGGGATTTTACAAAAGATGCAGCAGGCTTTTAGCATTGCAAGTAAGCAAAAACAAAGAAAAGCTTTTATAAGTTTTTTAGATAAAGAGCTTAATCAAGAGCAATTACATAAACTCAGTCAAGCAATAATGGAAAATGCAAATGAATTAATGCCGGATGATGATCCTAATTTCGTTTGTCGTACTTCTAATAATAAAGTTTTTCAAGAAATATTATTATTGGAAGCAAAAGGAAACAATTTTTCTGTAGAAGTTGATAGAAAAGGAACGTTAAAAATTAACTTTCCTAGCAAGCTACTTGAACTTTACAAGTTATTAGTAGATAATTTTTATTTGAAAAATTTTGAAAAAGAGGAATTGCAGAAAAAATTATATCATGAATTGTTCCCTGATTGTCAAATTCCTTTTGAAGAACTCATTAAAAAAGAGGAATTGCAGAAAAAATTATATCATGAATTGTTCCCTGATTGTCAAATTCCTTTTGAAGAATTAATTGAAGAAGTAAGTTTTTTTGAAAATTTTATGCAATGCTTAAAAGAATTTTATATTAAAAATAGCTTAGCACAAAGCATAATGTTTTTACTTGTGAGTGAATATATTAGAGAAAGTGGTGTAAGTGAAGAATTACTTGAATTAGAGGTATTTAAAAAATTATTTGAAGAAAAAATGTCGTTATATGGAACTTCTGATGATTTTAAATTATCCGTGGTTCAGCATGTTTTAAATGATAAAAACGGTGTTTATATTAGCAATTTAACATCTTCAAATATATTAGAGCTAGTCACTCACACTCAACCAGATTGTGAGATAGTATCAATAGAAATTCTAGGAGAGAGCAAAAGTCCAGTATGACTTGCTAGATACTGCTTTAAAGTTTTGATTATAAATATAGTAAAAATCTCTAGCAATTAATTTAATCTGTCATTTATATTTAAATAATTCTAAGCGAGATTAATATTAAATATGGCTACAAAAAATAAAAAAACAACAATGAGTACTGAAACAAAAAATTTAGCAAATTTAGTTATCAAAGAAATAGGTAACGAAAATTTTAATTTTGATGTTTTGCAAAAGATGCAGGAGGCTTTTAGGACTGCAAGTAAGCAAAAACAGAGGGAAGCTTTTATAAGTGTTTTAGATAAAAAGCTTAATAAGGAGCAATTACATAAGCTCAATCAAGCAATAATGGAAAATGCAAATGAATTAATGCCGGATAATGATCCTAATTTTGTTTGTCGTACTTCTAATAATAAAGTTTTTCAAGAAATATTATTATTGGAAGCAAAACGCTCAGGCATGGAAGCAAAATTTAATGATAAAGGAGAATTACAATCTCTTGATGTAAAAGATATAACACATGAAATATTAGATCACTATCGTGTTTTACAAGAGAAATTTTATCATAAAAGAAATTCTAAAGATTTGATAGATAGTAGAATAGCTCAAAGTATTAATTTTTTATTATATGCTCCACTTTTTCGAGAATCAGAGATATATATAAAATTAGGTTTAAAAGCTGCTGAGATAGAGCGAGAAATACAAGATCCTAACGGTAAGTATGTTAAACAATTAGTAGATGCTAAAATAGGAACTAATATAAATTTAAATACCAAAGAAAATTTAGACAATAAAACAAATGAAGAAAAAGAAACTAAGATATCTTCAATCATTGAAAAAGCAATAACAAAACTTGAGAAAGACAAAAAAGTAAGTATCGAGTATAAGAAACGAAAAGACATAAAAAGGCATTTATCTAAATCATTAGAAGGAGCTTCTGATTATATCTTAACATTTAAAAAAAATGATTTAGTAGATATAATATATCAAGAATTAGATAAAAGGCAAACCTGGTGGTCAAAGATTGCTAATTATATAGGTATAAAATCATATTCTATTTCTAAAGAAAATCTTGAGAAAATAGGAAGAGTAATTAATAGTGAAATTAAAAATTCTCATACTCATTTAAATGGAGAAGTACAGGCACAGTTAAAACAAATCTCAAAAGAGTTAAATAGATTAAATAATCCTGTATTGACGTCAGAAGTGAAAAAGGTTCATGCAGAATCCAAAAAACTGCCTGTTCCTGCAAAACCGGAACATCTCAAAAAAAGAGCTCATGGATTGTGATGTCATGCCTGCGAAAGCAGGAATCCAGCATAAAGCGAGATTTTAATTTCAAAAATTTTCTGTGTTTATACTTTTTTTTGATTCCCGCTTTTAGCTAAGAATGACATAAAGAACCTTTACCGGTCCATGCAACAACGCCACGCTGGTATGACATCGAACGCGTTTAATGATATATGCAATGATAATTTATAATTTATGACTTCCCATAATATTGTAACCGCAATCTACATAATGAATTTCACCGGTAACACCTTGAGATAAATTACTAAATAAATATACTGCTGCTCCTCCTACATCTTCTTGGGTAGTATTACGTTTTAACGGTGCGTTTGTAGCGTGAGATTTAAGCATAGTACTAAAATCACCTATTGCACTAGATGCTAGAGTTTTGATAGGTCCTGCCGAAATAGCATTTACTCTAATATTATTTTTTCCCAAGTCGTTTGCTAGATATTTTACACTAGCCTCAAGTGCAGCTTTAGAAATCCCCATTACATTATAATTAGGTATAACTTTTTCAGCACCGTAGTAGGTTAACGTCACAATGCTTCCGCCGTCATGCATTAAGGCTTCTGCAGACCGTGAGAGTTCTAAAAGAGAGTAACATGATATATGTAAAGAATTATGAAAATTTTCTAAGCTAGTATCAACATAACGTCCTTTTAATTCATTTTTATCGGCAAAAGCCATACCGTGCAGTAAGAAATCGAAGCTATACCATTTTGCTTTTATATCATCAAATAAATTACTAATTGATTTTGGATTCGTAACATCAAGTTCGCTAACAAAATTACAACCTATTTCCTCAGCGAGTGGTTTAACTCGTTTTTCTAGTACTTCCGATTGGTACGTAAACCACAGCTCTGCTCCGTGTTTTTTAGTAAGCTGTGCAATCGCCCACGATATTGACATATTATTTGCAATGCCTGTAATTAAGCCTTTTTTTCCTTGTAGTAATCCTGTAGTCATTTATTTACTCATTATATTAAAACTTGCTGAAATGATAGCATGATGTATTATTTTGTAAACAAATATTATACAATCGATAAAAATGTATAAATCTAAAATCATATGTTTACTGTTAGGGATGTTAAGCGGTTTAGTGTTTGCTCCGACTTTCTTTATACCGGCATTATTAACGTTATCTTACTTATGTTATATAGTTCAAAAATCCAAAAATTGGAAAGAAGCCGTAAAATTTGGTTATGTATTCGGTTTTGGGCATTTTTTAAGTGGAATATATTGGGTAAGTATCGGTGTTAGCGTTTATATTGCGGATTTTTGGTGGGCAATTCCTTTTGCGTTATTTGGGCTACCTATAGTTTTAGCTTTCTTTATATCGGCAAGCTGCATGCTTAGTTTTTTTGCTAAAAATAATAAATATTACCAATTTATATTCTGTTTATGTTGGGTATTATTCGAGTGGATACGTTCATGGATTTTTACCGGTCTTCCTTGGAATTTGATCGGCTATGCTTTCTCGTTTTCAGATATTTTAATACAACCTTTAAGTATAATAGGGATATATGGACTTAGTTTTATAGTTATATATATTTCTACATCAGCTTATCCTTTATTTAGCAAGCAATTTACGCAGTTAAAAATATTAGTATCTAGTTCAGTCATAATATTAACCATAATAGTCATTCATGGAGCAGTAAGGCTAAGTAATAACCCTACAAATTTCACTGATTTAAAAGTAAGATTAGTACAGCCTTCAATACCTCAAACCGAAAAATGGAATGAAGAAGAATTTTGGCATAATTTAATGCTACATATTAATTTATCGGAAAATGCCGAACCAACCGATTTAATTATTTGGTCTGAAGCAGCATTAGTAGTACCTGATGATATACCGCAAGTTAAATCAGAATTATTAAAAATGCTAAATGCTACAAATGCTATTTTGATAACAGGAGGGATCTCGGATAATAAAAAACAAGGTGATGAGTTTGAACTTTACTCAGCTATGTATGCTCTTGATAAAAATGATCATAAATTATTTGAATATCATAAATCACATTTAGTACCTTTCGGTGAGTATATGCCTCTTAAAAAGATACTACCGTTTAAAAAACTAACTCACGGTTTAATTGATTATAAAGAAGGAGACGGAGGGTTTGTTTATCTTGAAAAATATAATCTTAAAATTAAACCTTTAATTTGTTATGAATCTATTTTTCCTGATTTTGTACGGACGAATAATGAAATAGCAGATGTAATAATTAATATTACAAATGATGCGTGGTATGGTAAATCAAGCGGTCCATATCAGCATTTTCATATTAGTAGAAATAGAGCCGTAGAGAGCGGTTTACCTATGATTAGAGTAGCCAATAACGGTATTTCAGCTATAGTAGATCCTTTTGGTAGAACAATCAACAAACTAAATCTAAATGAAATAAATTATACTCAAGGTTTAATTCCTAAAAAACTAACCTCTCCTACTATATTCTCGCAATTTGGTAATTCTACTATTCTATTATTCATCGTTTTTATACTTTTCATTAATTATTTATTAGCCTCAATTCTTGATAACTAAAGGGTTTTGCATTATTATATTAAACTTTTAATAAAGTTGCTTGATTCAATATAAAGTAATATATACTATATTTAAAGTTGAATAAACTTTATTAATAATTAATTTTATAATTAAAGCTTATTGTTAAAATGAATGAGTCAATAACACATCCGGACAAACTAGCAAGTGAACGTTTAAAAGAATGATGTCTTGCTGTAGGTATTAGACAAAAAGAATTAGGGTAAGCTTTAGATATTAGTGTGGACTGTTAAGTAGGTTATATGTTTTTGCAAAAGTTTTAAATACGCCTTTAAAGTATTTCTTTAATAGTTCTGAAGAAGAAAAGTTAAAAAGTGACCATGAAAATACTGCTAATAATAAAATTGAATATCTATTCAAAGAAATAGAAAGTTATTTCTTAAATAATACTACTAAAGAAGAATGGCAATATTAACATGACGTCTCTTTTGATTATAAAGCATTATCAATGACTATTGCAAGAGAACTTTTATCGTGAACTATAGCATTTACTAGAGTACAAAATCCAAATACTAGCAAAATAATAAATAGTGCAAACGGTATTAGAACAAGCAGAAAATACAGAGTTTAAGAAATGAATTTCTTGTTCATTTTGCAAGTCTTGCTTCATAAATACTGCATCGTCATTGCGAGCGGGTATTGCCTGCGTGGATATCTGAACTGTCATTGCAAGGAGCGACGCGACGTGATAATCCAGAAACAATAATAAAAAAATTCTGTAAATCAGAATTTTTAACTGTATTGCTTAGTCAATTACTCTGTAAATTCCTCGCAATGACAGACAATCGGTCCATGCAACAATGCCTTACGAGGAGTAGTAAAACCCACTGTGTCACCTAGTTCGCTTACCACGTGGATCCATAAAAACAATAAAAATACTAATAATTTTAGTATTTTTAACTAGCTCCCGTGGTCAAGCCCATAGTACTGGACATTTTTTTCAATAGCTCTATGTCATCCTAGCTAAAAGCGTGGATCCAGACTAAAAAATCTTTAATTTTCAAGATTTTTTATTACATAGGTTTTTTTAGAAGCTGTACTTTACTGGATTCCCTGCCTACGCGGGAATGACATAGAAAAAACTGTTTCGGTACTATAAGGTCAAGCCACGTGATGACAGAGGTACAATCGCTCTACGTAGCAACTTGATACAATCATAACTTTTCACAGAAGCACTAATAACATCGAGGTATAGGCTATCTCAGGCAATTCTTTTATATAATACTATTTATTGGTTATTGACATAATATTAAAATGGTGCTAGACCTTAAGGATTAAGATGCTATCTGTAAATAAGTTTAATTGGTAGTTAAAGAGCTTTTTTAGCAAAAATTGATAAGATTTTTGAAGAAATATTATTCGTATTGCAAATAAATCTTGCTGTTTGCAGGAACAAATAATTTAATTATCCTTGCAATGTATTTACAGATAGCCTCTAAGGTAGAGCTTTCTTGACTATTTAGCTTCTAGTCAAAGAAAGATGAGTTTTTTATCTTTACTTTATGTTTCTACAGTTAAAAATATTTATGATATCTTTAAAGCTTAATAGTTTAATACAAAATTGGCGTTGGCGTAGATAGTTTTTTGCGTTTATATTGTTTGATGCAAATTTAGATTTTGATTATTAAATTATAACTTATGACAGGATATTAAAATGTTTATCTCTAGTATTTTTCAAAAATTTTTTTCTTTTCTTTGTGTTTTATTTATCACAGCTGCAATTTATGCGGATCAAAAAAAAGTAGCAATTATTGTTCCACTTGAACATGCTGCAATGACCGAGATTATATTAGGAATTAAAGAGTCGCTAAAAGATATAGATGCAGAAATTATAGTTAAAAATGCTCATGCTGATTCTAATATTTTATTTGCTATTATAAAGCAAATAAGAGATCAGGATATTGATGTAATAATTCCAATAGGCACGACAGCCAGCCAAACTGTGATTTCTCATATAACAAATAAACCAATTGTTTGTGCTGCTGCTATGATTAATAGTAAAAACCTACCTTTAGTTACCGGTGTTAACGACGAGATAAAAATCACCGACACCCTTATTAAATTACCTTTTTTACAGAATATCACTTTAATTTATAGCAGTAGCGAGAAAGTTATACCTGAAGTAGAAATGTTAAAATTATATGCTGGAAAAAACAATATTTCTCTGCACACGGTAATGATACAAAATTTAAATGATATGCCGGTCGCTGTAAAAAATGCTCCTGAAAATACGCAGAGTTTTATAATTCTAAAAGATCACTTAATAGTCAGCGGAATGAATATTATAAAGCAAGAAGCATTTAAACGCCGCATTCCTATCATTGCTTCCGATGAAGGGTCGGTAATTAGCGGGGCAACTATTGCGGTAGGAGTACAAGAGAAGCAAATAGGGGTAGAAGCAGGTTTAATGGCAAAAAAAATCTTACAAGGAATAGAGCCGCAAGATATTCCATTTGTGGATATGCAAGACTTAACTTTATTTATTAACCTTAAATCATTTGTTAAACAAGATATTCTGACTAAGGAAAATTTATCCGTACTTCCTTTGACTAAAAAAGAACTTACAGAGTAGTAACATGAACATTTTAGTTACTGCTCTTGAGCAATCCTTAATAATGCTGCCGCTTATTTTAGGAATGTATATAAGTTATCGTATTCTAACACTTACCGATCTTACCGTAGACGGTACTTATGTACTAGGAGCTGCTGTATTTGCCCGCACTATTTCATTGGGGTTATTTCCTGCATTAATATTTGCCGTAATATCAGGAGGAATTATCGGCAGCATAGTGAGTTTTATGCAGAAAAATAACCGCATTAACGGGCTGATATCTGGAATACTTGCAAATTTTATGCTTTATTCCATGAACTTACAAATTATGCAGCGTCCTAATATATCGGTTCTCGGTATGCCAACTCTGTTATCTATATTAGATCTTGATAATTGGTTAATACCTTTAATAACAATTAATTGTCTTATTATATCTGCTGTTATAATTTTATTGAAAGGTAAGCTTGGTTTATTTCTTCGTGCTTTTGGTTTTAATAAAGATTTATTGATTAACTTAGGAAAACCTGCCGAGCTTTATCGCATGCTTGGGCTTAGTATAAGCAACTGCCTAGCTGCTTTAACTGGCACTTTATCGGCACAAATAAACGGTTTTGCCGATATTAATATGGGTTTTGGGGTGGCGCTAGTTGGTATCGGTGCAATTGTTATAGGGCGGCATATTTTAATCAATGCTAATAATTTCAATGCATTTAAAGAGATATTTTCTTGTTTTGTAGGTATATTATTTTACTTTATTGCTCTGAGCCTTTTACTCCAAATTGGCATCGATCCTATAAACCTTAAGCTTATTTTAGGGATAGTATTGTTTATTTCGCTCAGTACTGTGAGTAAGCAGTAATTGTGTGGATACTAGAGTCATTGTTGTGTACGACTCCATGTGTTGTTGCATTATTGATGTCATTCCAGCGTAGGCGGGAATGACATCAATATAAAAACGCTTTAAAAGACAAAATTATGAAACCTTATTTATATGCAGAAAATATAGAGTTCAAAGTGAGAGAAAGAACCGAGTCTATAATTGCTGAAACTACTTTAAATATTGCTAAAGAAGAGTTTATCGTAATATTAGGTCATAACGGGAGCGGCAAGTCTACTTTAGCTAAAATACTTGCCGGTTATTTGAAGCCTACTAGTGGGAAAGTATTTTTAGATCAAATCAGAATTGATAAAATACCTAAAGCTCAGAAAGCTCGTACGCTGGTTACACTAACACAAAAAGCTGAGGAGAGGCTATTTACCGAGCTAACGCTTGAGGAAAATATTATCATATGGGAAAGTAGATTCCCTAGTAATGAACGGTTAAGTTTTAGCGAGGTGCTAGAACTGACCGGTGCACCTCAGCGTTTTTTACCATTACTTTCACAGCCGCTTGGTAAATTTTCGGGCGGAGAAAAGCAGATTATATTGCTGGCATTTAGCATAGTTCATCCGCCTAAAATATTATTTCTAGACGAGCATACAGCAAATTTAGATCCGAAAGCTTCTTTGGAAGTGATGAAAAAAACAGCAGAGATTATAGAACAACATAAGATAACTTCCGTGATGATCACGCATAATTTGGAAGATGCCGTAAATTACGGCAAAAGGCTTATAGTACTTGATAGTGGTAAGGTAGTACTAGACTACCTAAAACCACCGGGTTTTTCTTTAAAAGAACTTAGAGAGATTTTACAATTCAATATTAATATCGACGGCTAAATTAGTGCCAAATTACATTTGAGACCTTTTTGATAACCATTGCTTCAAATGCAATTATGTCATCAACATTACCGTTGATAATTTTAACAGCAATAATTTCTCCCTTATCATTGATGATCATATGAAGCTTGAATCTAACAAACCAATCGACAGAACTACGTCCCATTTTTGCAATATTTATTAAAATATCTGGTATCATGACTGATAACTTTAACTTTATCATTAGAATAAAGTGATTCAGATTCACTGTATATGGTTGCGCCGTCATCCATATAGCGAATAGAATAAGATGGGAGACCATATAATACATTCCCGTTCTTTTTCACTTAAGTAATGTAATATCACAATCAATGGCAGAAATAATGAAGGAATAAGCTGAACAAATCTCTCATAACAATGTGGATTCGTGAACAAATTACCATTAATAACAAAGTTTTTATAATAAGCTTTTAAATATTTATATGCACTAAAATGGTAAAAATTATTATTTAGAGTTATTCACTTAAGGAAAGCTTACCTTCTCTAAATCTTTGCTTATTACTTTTCAGCAATTGATGTTTTACCAATTTCGCATAAATTTTACAAAATTCATCGACCATATAGAATATTGTAGTATATTTACACATGTTATTAAACCTTTATTTTACTCCTTCAGTGTCCTATTATTTATATAAGGTTTAATAAGTCTTGCAACCTTCCTGCCTCTCTATTCCTTATCCATAATCGGGGTTATATTAGAGTAAGTCAATGTTTGGTTTGCCTACATTGCTGTAGTTAAGATTTGTTTAATTTTTTCTGTATGTGCATAATCTAAAGGAGTTTTTCCTTGATCATCTGTAATATTAAAATTTGTACCTTGGGTAATTAAAAGCTTAATAGCCTTTACATTTCCTGTACGTACTTCATTGTGTAAAGAGGTGCTTCTATCTTTGAGGTAGCGTTAGTTATCTCTTGGATCCCGTGGTCAAGCAACGGGATGACACCGAATGGATTTCCTGGTCCACACAACAATACTTCTCCACGAAAGTGAAAATGAAATTGATTGCTGTTGCTTTAAAACTAAGATTTTTTTGGATAAAACCACACCAGGAGTAAACAGATTAGGAGACCGATATTTAAGAGTAGATTATACTCCGTCATAGAAATACCGCAGATTGTGATTGCGGGTTTCGTGCATGAAGTGATTGGCTGAGAGTAGAGCATTTGCTTGATGTGTTGTATAGACAAGCCTTTCGGGATACGGATCATCGATGAGCAAAGAGCACTCGGTTGTACTATCCCTCTTTCTACGAAGCTATGATATGTTGATAATATGCAAGAGCTAAGAATGGTTAGGAAAATGAATATGAGCGTATATTTGCTTAATTGTCTGATAATTAAAGCAGTTAAGCAAATTTTGATTAGCGTTAAATAGGGAAACCTTTCATAAACGCATAAAGGGCATGGTGTATAATGGAATATGTATTCGGCAATATAAGCGGTAGCAAGTGCTATTATAGAAATTGCAATTAGTCCTAAATGTAGAACTTTATAGCTATCTTTTCTGATGTAATTTATAATAGTAGTAAATGGCATCGTTTTTTAAGGTTATGGTTAAGTATATGAATTCAATGTCATATAGCTGCTTGACCGCTGTATCCGGAAAAACTAAAAAGACTGGATCCTGTGGTCAAGCCATGGGATGACATTAAAAAATTCAAGTGATATTTTACAAATTTACAAATAAATAAATTTAGTATATTGTCACTGATTATTAATTAAAGTGCAAGAAAAATAAATGTCAGAAATTTGGGAAGATGCTATTAAGTCAAACGCTTGGCCTTTTGTTGAGGCTAAGAAAATATTAGACAGCTTAAACGGTAAAACTCCTGAAAAAGGTTACTTATTATTTGAAACGGGGTACGGTCCTTCAGGTTTGCCTCATATAGGTACTTTTGGTGAAAATGCCCGTATAGTGATGGTGCAGAAAGCGTTTGAGCAATTATCCGATATTCCTACTAAGCTAATTTGCTTTTCTGATGATATGGACGGACTTCGTAAAGTTCCTAGTAATATCCCACATCCTGAAATGGTAGCTGGGTATATGGATATGCCGCTTACTTCTATCCCTGATCCGTTCGGTGAGTGTGAAAGTTATGGACATTATATGAACGCAAAGCTTCGCTCATTCCTTGATAAATTTGGCTTTAAGTATGAATTTTATAGCAGTACTAACTGTTATAAAGCCGGTATGTTTGATGAAATGCTGATAAGAGTGCTAGAGCAATATGACAAGATAATGGAGCTGATGCTACCGACCTTTAGAGAAGAGCGAAAGGCTACATATTCGCCTTTCATGCCTGTATGCCTGAAAACAGGTAAGGTACTGCAAGTACCTATAGAGAAATGGGATGCTAAAGTAGGTACTGTTACATATAAAGACGAAGCCGGTAATTATATAGAAGTACCGGTAACGGGAGGGCATTGTAAATTACAGTGGAAGCCGGATTTCGGTATGCGCTGGGCTGCTCTTAAAGTCGATTATGAAATGTACGGCAAAGACCATCTAGCAAATGCTCGACTTTATTCGGAAATTTGCCGAATCCTAGGAGGCAAGCCGCCAGTGCAGCTATGTTATGAGCTATTTTTAGATGAAAACGGTGAGAAAATATCAAAATCAAAAGGTAATAGTATTAGTGTTGATGATTGGCTTAAATATGCTCCCGTTGAAAGTATGGCATTATTTATGTACCAAAATCCGACTAGAGCTAAGCGTTTGTTTTTTGATGTAATTCCTAAAAATGTTGATGAATATATTACTTTTAATCAGAAATATCATTTAGAAGAGGATAGGGCAAAGCGTTTTGCAAATCCAGTTTATCACATACATCACGGGAATGTACCGAAAATTGAGACTTTTGGCATTACCTATGTATTGCTTTTAAATCTTACTTCTGTGTGTAATCCTTCCGATAAAACGGTACTTTGGGGATTTATTAGCAAATATGAGCCAAAAGCAACTCCAAATACTAGCCCTTATCTTGACCACTTAGCAGAATTTGCTATAAGATACTACAATGACTTTATTAAAGCACATAAATCATATTTAGCTCCTTCCGAAAAGCATAATGTTATTTTACGGGATATATTAGATATGTTATCTGATATATCTGATCAAACGGAGGCGGAAGGCATTCAGAAAGCAATATATGATATAGGAATGAGAGCAGGATATGAAAATCTGCGTGATTACTTTAAAGATTTATATCAGATATTGCTTGGGCAAAGCGAAGGTCCAAGACTCGGAACTTTTATAAAGCTTTACGGGGTGCAGGAAACGAAGAAGTTGGTCGCAGGTAAGTTGACCATGTTATCTAGAAAAAAATAAAAAAGACTGGATCCCGCGATCAAGTCGCGGGATGACACAGAAAATAAAAGCTATTAACAAATGAATGAAATTTTTTGTAGTACGTTACCTATTTTTTTAATTACGCTTCTTGGTAGTATTATCAAAAATAAATGGTTAACTTCAGAAGAATTTTGGCGTGGTATTGAGAAATTATCGTATTTTGTACTATTCCCTGCCATGCTTTTTAATTATGTATCTACTGCCGACTTAAGCGTTGCATCGATAATTAAGTTAGTAGTGGCTCTTGTTATTTCCACTATCCTTGTATCAATCGGCCTTATAATCTACCAAAAAAAATACAATATAGATACAGTCCAATTTACTTCCATGTTTCAAGGATCAATTCGTTATAATAGCTACATTTTTTTTGGCGTGAGTAGCCCTTTGCTTGGTCCTAGCGGGCTTTCGATTGTTGCTGTTATTTCCTCTTATATGATTATTTTTACCAATATTTTATCGGTAATGATTTTCGCTTATTACATCCCTAATAAATCCGTTACTAATACTATTAGAACTAACTTTGTTTTGATGATGAAATTAATTGTGCGTAATCCGTTAATTATTGCAAGTTTGGTAGGATTCGTTTTTAATTACTCAAATCTTGCATTACATTTAGTGCTTAAGAAAACGCTAGATAGCCTTTCTAATGCCGCTTTAGCTATTGGTATGTTAAATGTTGGATCAGGGCTTAATTTTACTATTAGACAAGAGCTTTTACATAATGTAGTGTTTACAAGCTTTATTAAATTAGTTGCATTTCCTCTAGTGAGCGTAATAGTATTATGGTTAATGTCAATTGAGGGGATAGATAGATCGGTTGGGATATTATATAGCTGTCTTCCATGTGCAAGTACGGCTTATGTTTTATCTCGTCAGCTTGACGGTGATCCTGACTCTATGGCATCGATTATAACATTGACTACTTTTTTCTCGGTAGTTACTATATCAATTATTATGCATGTGATGGGATAGGGATTTTGAATGTCATACCGCGACTTGATCTCGGTATCTCAGGACGTAGCCTGTGTGATACAAGACTATGTGATCAAGTGACGGGGTGACACAAGAAAAACAAACAAAACAGGAATTTCTAAAATGGATGAAATGAATAGAATAAATTATGCTGAGGCCCTTGAATATCATGAAAAAGATAAGCCTGGTAAAATTGCTATTACTGCTACAAAGTCTTTAGTTACTCAGCAAGATTTATCGCTTGCTTATTCGCCAGGTGTTGCAGCTCCTTGCCTTGAAATTGCTAAAAATTTAGAGGATGTATATAAATATACCGCTCGTGGTAATTTAGTTGCCGTAATCTCTAACGGTACTGCAGTACTTGGGCTTGGTAATTTAGGAGCGGCTGCTTCAAAACCGGTAATGGAAGGTAAAGCCGTACTATTCAAAAAATTTGCCGATATTGATGCAATTGACTTGGAAGTGAATACGGAAGACCCTGAAGAATTTATTAATGCTGTAAAATATCTTAGTTATAGCTTCGGCGGTATTAACCTCGAAGATATTAAAGCTCCTGAATGTTTTATTATAGAAGAAAAATTAAAATCTTTAATGGATATACCAGTCTTTCATGACGATCAGCATGGAACGGCGATTATTACCGCTGCAGGGCTAATAAATGCAGCATATCTTACTAATCGCAAGCTTGAAGATCTAAAAATAGTAGTAAATGGAGCAGGGGCCGCTGCTATTGCTTGCATTGATTTATTAATTGCTCTTGGAGCCGATAAATCAAAGATTATTTTATGTGATACTAAAGGTGTGGTGTACAAAGGACGCCTAGAAGGTATGAATAAATGGAAAGAGCTATATGCAAGCGATACCAAGTTTAGAACTTTAGCGGAAAGCTTAAATAATGCGGATGTATTTATAGGGTTATCGGTAAAAGGGGTGGTAACTAAAGAGATGGTGAAAAGGATGGCAAATAATCCGATTATTTTTGCTATGGCTAACCCTGATCCTGAAATTACTCCTGAAGATATAAAGTTTGTACGAGATGATGCAATTATAGCAACAGGGCGATCTGATTATAATAATCAGATTAATAATGTTATGGGATTTCCTTATATTTTTAGAGGAGCATTAGACGTAAGAGCCACGACCATTAATATGGAAATGAAAATAGCTGCAGCAAAAGCTATTGCAGATTTAGCACGTAGACCTGTACCGGAAGAGGTATCTAAAGCTTACTCAGGGCGTAAGATGGTTTTTTGTAAGGAATATATTATTCCCGTACCGTTTGATCCTCGTTTAATTACCGTAGTAGCAGCGGCAGTTGCTGTTGCTGCAATAGAAAGCGGTGTTGCTAAGGTTAAAGATTTGAGTATAGGTAAATATAGGAAAGAATTGGGTAGTAGATTAAACCCTACTGCTAACTATATGAATTTCTTAGCTGAAAAAATTCATAATGCACCGCTTAAGCGGATTGTTTTTGCTGAAGGTGAAGAAGAAGAAGTCATTTCTGCCGCCCTTATGATGCGAGACGAGAAATATGGTCATCCGATTATAATCGGTCGTGTTGAGCGGATTGAGGCTACGTTAAAAAAGATAGGTCAATATGTTAGCTTAGACGGAATTCAAATAATGAATGCATCTTTAACTGATAGTTTAGAGAAATATATTGATTATTTATATAAAAGACTTCAGAGAAAAGGCTATTTATATCGTGATTGTGCTAAACTTGTTGAAACAGATAAGGATATTTTTGCTGCTTGTATTGTAGCGTGCGGTGACGGTGATGCTCTTTTAACCGGTGTTACTAAAAGCTATATAGATAGTTTAGAGAATATCATGAAAGTAATTTCGCCAAAACATAATCGTAGAATCCTTGGCTATTCAATTATGATTGCTAAAGACAATAATATTATTATTTCTGATAATTGTATTACTGCATATCCAAACAGCTTAGAGCTTGCTCAAATCGCAACACAAACTGCAGAAATTGCTAAAAATATGGGTATTACCCCAAGAGTTGCATTTCTTTCTTGTTCCAGCTTCGGTAATGCTTCTAAGGCAACAACAGCTCGTATTTGTGAAGCAGTAAATATACTAGATAATTTTAGTAAAGACAAAAAAGAGCTGAGCGGCATGAAAGTAGATTTTGAATATGATGGAGAAATGTCGGTTAAGGTAGCTTTAGACGGTGATTTACGTAAATTATATAAATTTTGTAGATTATCAGGATCTGCAAATATATTAATTATGCCTGGTTTAAATTCAGCGTCTATTTCTACTGAATTATTACAAGAATTTTCATCCAATAGCTTCATAGGTCCTATAACAAACGGTTTTGAAAAACCCGTTCAAATACTTCAAGCTACAGCCACAGCTAATGAAATACTAAAAATAGCAACTTTTGCTTGCGTTGAGGCTATAAAAGAGGTTTAGGAGGCTATCTATAAATAAATTTTAACCGATAATTTAATTTTTTTTGCTGCGAATGATAAGTTTTTTTTGCAATACGAGTAATTATTCTTGCAAAAATCTTATCAATTAGCCTCTAAAAATTATATTGTTTGTTAATATCAATTTCTGAATAAAATCTTACAAGCCACAGTAATAGATAGTAAAATATTAATAAATTGTGTCTTTTGCTTGTGTTTAATCTATAAAAGGTCTTTAATGGCTAGATATTTAATTAACTTGGGATGGATAAAATGGACTCATTAGTACAAAACGAAGTAATAAAACTTTTTAATGATAAACCAAAAAGCGGAATTGTAAGAATTAAACAATGGTGTGCTGATAATAATAAAGATTTTGCAAAAGAAACTGCTCAATTTTTTTATGAGGAAAAAAGTAATCTAAATTTAGAGTTTGTAGGAGATTATCTTGGAACAGATGGCATCGATAATAAAACAGTATTAGAGAGTTTTACTAAGCAATTGAATTTTAAAGAAAAAGATTATTTAGAAAGTTTACGTGGGTTTTTACAATCATTTAAATTACCGGGCGAAGCTCAAAAAATAGATAGGTTAGTCGAAAGTTTTGGAACAAACTATTATGAACAAAATTTAAACGGTGAAATAAAAAGTAAGGATGCCGCGTATATACTAGCTTACCAAACGATTATGCTTAATACAGACTTGCATAATCCTAGTATTGTCAAACCAAAAAAAATGACTTTTGAGCAGTTAAAGAATAATTTAAAAGGTACTAACGAAAGTCAAAATTTTAATGATACTTTTTTGAAAAAGATGTATGACGGAATAAAAGCTAAGCCTTTCGTACTAAATTTTGTAGATAGTAGTCCTGGTTATGAGATATATAATATCAGTTCGCAAAATGATCAAACTTTTAAAAAATTAAATAAATTCTTAGAAGAAAAAAGCACTATTCAAGACGTATTTTCTAAATTACAAAATAATAATTTAACGGCAGAATTTAAGAACCCTAAAACATTGCTTAATAAGTTTACCGGTTATGAAGGAAGTGTAATAGTTAAAGATGAGAAAGGCGGTAAAGCAACAATTCAAGTCTATAAACCAAGTGTATTTTCAAGATGGTTTTTAGGAGAAAAGTCTAAAATCATAATTCAGCCTTTAAGTGAAGAAGGAAAGCAGCCTTCAGAACAATCATTAACATTAGCATCACAAATTACCGCAAGCTTTGAAACTAAAGTAACATCTGTGAAAGCAACTTATGATTATTTAAAAGAAGATTTAAAGAGTCGGTATGAGAATATTAGCAATCCTAAACAAGAATTAGAACGAGCTAGTTCTATTGCAGAACTACATAAAAATATTAAAGAAATTACAGAAATTGTACAGCAAACAAATCAACAAATACCTGAAAAACCTTTGGCTTCTAAAGAGATTTTTGAAGATCTCACACAAGCAGAGATAGGAATAAAGCCGGTAGAAATACTAATAAAGAGTTCATATCAACAAGTAAAAAAGCCAAAATTTAATTCTTTTATAGAAGAGTTAGCATGGAAGAGTGCACAAAGGAAGCAAAATGTTGATACTCCAATAAATCAAAATAAAGAACCTAAAATTCAAACAGATAATCATGCAAAAGTTTTAGAAGAATTAAAACAAAAACAGAAAGCATTAGAAGATAAAAAAAAGGGGCTTGAAGAAAAAAAATCTAATTCTAATATTACTAGAGAAGAAAGATGGAAAATTGTTGCAGAATTGGAATCTATTAATAATCAATTTCAAGCTATAGAAAAAGAATATAATATTATTAATAGTGCTTCAGATAGAGAAAAAAAGTTTGATAATAAAAATAACCCCTCATCGCCTACGAAAGGAGCACCGACAGCTGCAGATTTACAGCAACAAGGAGCATTAGCAGCTATAAAACGTATGAAAGAAGAGAAGATAAAGCAGCAGCAAGCAGAAGCTGCTAATCAAGCTTCACAAATTACTCCAACTATGTCTAGTGGTACTATACCGGTACCGCCTCCAATGCCTGGGAGTGGTATTCCTGTTCCACCTCCTCCTCCGTCAATTCCAAATATTGTAAAAAAAGAGGCGCAAGATATTGGTAAACAAATACCTCAGGAAGGAGATAAGCATAAAGAAGGATTGGTAAAAGCTATGGAAGCACAAAGAAAAAAAATAGAAAAGCAAAACTCAGGAAGAGGAATGTAATTATTATAGTATCATAATGGAAATTTCATTATAAAATAAACTATTAACGAATTAGAATGATTTTACAATATGTGGGTACCAAAGTATAGCAAGAGTGTATTAACGTGAAAGGTAGCGAAGAGAGATCTAGAGATTTATTTAGGAGTATTTGTATAGAACATGAAGTACAGATAATTTTAGGCAAAGTAGCTTGTGATCATGTTCATATGTTTATCTAGTATAGACCGCAAATAACACCTAGCAAACTTGTGCAGTATTGAAAATGCAGTAGCTCAAGAATATTATTGCAAGAATTTGCTTATTTGAGAAAGCAGTATTGGGGCAATCATTTTTGGGCTAGAGGTTATATGGCAGTTAATTTGGGTAATATTACTGATGAAATGATACAGCAGTATATTGATGAGCAAGAAGGTGAAACTATTAATGATGACCTATTTCTAATCGATTACACTTCTATTTATAACATCTCAGCTTATAGCTGAGAGTTGTTTAGTTGCAGTTTAGCACAAATTTTATCTGCAGTATATATAAGATATCCTGTAATTAATCTTAGAACTAATACTGGCTCTATCACCAAGCGATAAACCAAATTGTTCTGTTTCTTTCTCTAAGCATCCAATTTCTATCGCTTGATCAAAATCTAAGGCTACAATTTTATTTATTGAAGCTGCAATCATTTTTTTACTTTGAATAAAAGATATATTCAATTTTTGATCCAGTTCAGCCATTACTTCTGCTATATTTACTGTAGACATATATAGATAACGGTAATAATTCTTCAATCTTGTCACTACCGGTGTCTGAGTTAAATAATGCAAGTAAAGCAGATGAATCTAAAATATATTTATTCATTATTAAATTCCTTGCTTCTTGATTCCATGATAGAATCAACTAATGATATGTTATCTTTATTCTTAGATTTTACTAATGCTTGCAATTCTTTAATTTTATTTTTTAGAGGAATCAATGTTAATTCTTGACCAAGTATTAGCATTAACTGATCTCTTGAAGAAAGATGTAATTGATCACCAATTTTTGCAGGAATATTTATTTTGCCATTTTCAGATATAGTAACGTTATATTCTAAGTGCATATTTTTAAAATTGGTAAAAATTGAATATATACCGAAAAAATAGTACAATTAAAACTACAATAGTAAAATATATTAAATTAATTTTCTGTCACACAGCATAAAGAGTTTGTATCATATTATGTTGTCACCAAAAGCAAATATTATATGTCTAATTCAGCTTTTTTAGTTGCATTTTTTACAACGATTATCCGTTATTATGATTATGCTCTATTCGGTTTATCGGCTAGTATTCTTGCACAAAATTTCTTACCTGATATAGAGCAAGATAAACAACTACTCGGTTTTTTTGCAATTCTTAGTGCAGCCGTTATAGTGCGACCTTTAGGGTCTTTAATTTTTGGATTTATCGGAGATAAATACGGGCGTATTAAATCTATTAAGATATCAATGTTTATGAGTAGCATTTCTACCGGATTAATTGCTATTACTCCTTCCTTTGAGATGATAGGTATTTTTGCTACGGTAATATTAACATTATGTCGCATGTTTTTTTTAGCAAGCCTTGCCGGAGAAGTTGACGGAATAAAAATTTATGTAGCTGAAAAAACAGGAGATAATCGGAAAAATTTAAATATAGGAATAGTTTCATGCTGTAGCCAAATAGGTGCATTACTTGCGGCTATAGCTTATTATTATGTTAGTAATTCTAGTATATGGTATTTATGGCGTTTAAATTTCTTTATCGGTACAATATTTGGTTTATTTGCTATTTTGATAAGAAATTTTTTTAAAGAAAGTAGAGAATTTTTATATTATAAAAGTACTATAGAGCTAAATTTAGAAAGATTGCGACCAGATGAATTTAAGGAAGAGTATGCGGAGCGTACAAAAGTACGTGAGCACAGACGAATTCCGCAAAATTCGCTTGTATTAAGCTTTCTAAATGACGCTCGGCAAATTATCAAAGATAATACACTATCCTTTATAATAGCATTACTAATAAACGGTGCTATTGGAGGAGTGTATCACTTTTTAGTAATTTTCTTGGGAGTTTTGTTAACAAAAATAGCTTTTGTAAATCATCCTGAAATAAGATTTATGAATATAGCTCTTACTACTACCTATGGAATATCAGCCGTCTTTGCAGGGCTGCTTGCTGATAAAATAAACCCTTTAAAACAGATTACATTGACTGTATTTGCTAGCATTATTGTTGCTTTAGGAATGCAAATAATGTTATATAAACAAACATTTAATATGCTCTGTCCCGTTATATTAATAGGGCTTGCAGCATTTTATGCAGTACCGCTACAAGTTATTGTTCAATCTTTGTTTAAGACTAATATTAAAATGAGGCTTTATAGTCTATCTCATTCTTTTGGAGGTATTATTCTATCCTCCACTACTCCTTTCTTTAGTATGTTGTTGTGGCAAAATTTTAAGTCACTATCTCTAACTTTAAGCTTGTTCATATTTTTGCTTATAATATTAATGAGTACAGTGTTAGTTTTACGTAAGATGTTATCCTTGCATTAATACTAAATCGTCATTGTGAGCAACTAAAGGTTTTATTACATGGCTTAATTTCATCTCTGTCATCTCGTGGTTTAACCCACTGGATCCAGTTAAAAATACTAAAATTATTAGTATTTTTTATTGTTTTTGCTGGAATGACATAAATGCGCAATGCAACAGACTCAAAAACAAGAATAAAATCAATTTTCTTAGATAACTCTTCCGTCTTTACTGTGACCTGTAGGTTTTATGCTAGGGCTGCTTGAAGATTTGGAGCTTGGCTATGCTTGTGTCCCAATTTGCTTCGCTTTTTTTTGCTAAGTTTTCAAATCTGTCTTTTAAGTTTTTTGTATTGCCTTCTTTTATATGTGTATCTTCACTAGCTTCTATATAATTCTTAGTGTGCCTTTTAGGTGCATTATCTTTAGATTGAGCTTGCTTAGAATGTTCTATTGCAAATTTTGTACGAGGTCTTATTAGTTCATTCTCTTTCTCTGTGCCTTTGTGTTTGTCTTCCTCTCATTTATCCCATGCTGCCGGTGATGTCCAGTATCTTGTTATTTTACTATCACAGCCTTTTTCAAATTTGTTTATTAAATTTTTGGTGCTATTTTCTTTAATTTCTTCAGCTCGATTTTCAAACTCAAAATTTTTCTTAGGAGTTATATAGTCAGATTGAGTATTTTCATGTTGTTTTTCTACAGTCTGTTTCTTTTGCTCCTGTAGATATTTTAGGCTGCTCTTTGGTTGATTGCTCAATGTGTTTCAGAGATATATTTTTAGATAATTCATAAGTAACAGATTCTAAACTAGATAAATTGTTGTGAACTTTTTCTATATTGGAATTTAAATATTCTATTTTTGGTCTTTATATTCTATTATATTTTTTAATGTGGTATTAATTTCTACAAAAGATTCTTTAATCTTTTTATGAAACTTATCATCACTATTACTTATCTTACTACAATTAGTAGAAATTTTTTGAAGCTTATCTAATATATCGTTCATTCTCTCATCTTTTTGAGAAGTCAATACCATACTTGCTAAAAATTCGCTTCTTCCTAAATTTCTATTAACATTACTTAAATATAGATGTAATCTTGTGTAAATTTATCTATCTCTTCTTTAAATATCTTTTAGAACTTTATTGTATCACCGAATATAGGGTAAGTATTCCAGATTAAACAAGTTACGTATTTTAGGTAATACATTATCAATATTAACATGTTTCGGTAATGTATCTATAGATAATTTTTCATTTTGTAGCTCAGATATATAATCATCTACTGCTTCTTTTAATTTATCTAAAACGGTACTATTTTGCGAAGGAGGTAGCATTCCGGTGTCATCCTACTCTAAATCGGTATCAGTAGTTAACATGCCGGGATCATCCCACTCTAAAGCTATATTATCGCTTCTACGCTCCTCACGAGGATCCGTTAGCTTATAGTAGTTTTTATTTAACAAACGAGGATCACGTGAATTTTCGCGCTTTTCATATTCCTGAATTTCTTCAAATATACCTAGTGTTTTATAAATATTATCTATTTCTTTTTGAGTAAGTCTTTCATTAGTTACTTCTTTTTGTTTGATAGATTTGTGTAATGCTTTTGTTGCCGTTAACTTATCTTTTGTTGTATTTGAATTTGATAAAATTTTCGCTTGTGCTAAATCAAGAGCTGCAATTAAATTAGTAGAGCCGCTTTTTCCAAATGTGGTAGATAATTCTTCTTGACTTGAACCGATTCCTGAATCAACAGAAGAAGATCTAGCAACATTATTAGATTTAGGATTAATATTTGCTTGTTGTACATAAGCTTTGCCTGCATCTATTAATATTTTATCAGTGAATTGTTCTAGTGCATTGAATGAGTTTTCTAGTTTTACAAAAAGTGCTGTTGAGGAATGTACTATTGCCGGTGATGACTTAGGTATAGAATCTTCAGGTATAGTTTCTAAAGAAGGAGAATATTTACTTATTTCTTTCTGTATTACTGATTCATTTTGCCTTATTAAATTTGATATATTTTTAAATTTATTTGCTAATTCTGTAGACAATATATCAATCTGGTTATTGTTATTACTTCCGGCATATAAGACTAGAGCCTCCTTTATATTTCGCAAGGTATTATCTGCATGATCTATTAATAACATCTTATATTGCAAATCTAATTTGTTTGAATTATTAGTATTACGGAAGTAATTTTTATTTACTGCTATATTTTTGCTGAATATCTTTTTAGAAGCTTCTATAAATTCTTTTTCCACTTTCTCTTTTTTATTTTTTAACTCTTCAAATAAATTGTGTAGACCGTCTGAAAAATCTCCAGCATTATCAAGGTATAAAAATTGACTTCTTATAATCTCTTGTGCTTTTTGATTGGAAGCTTATTGAACTTTTTGTTTCTCTTGCATTGCTCTTAGAATGATATTTTTATTTAAGGAATTAATCAGATCATAAACATTTTTCATTTCATCTAATTTTTCTCTAGGTGCTTTTATTTTTTGTAATCTTTCTCTTAATTCTTAAAATTTATTACATTCATGTTGTTCAAGAAAAATTTCTTCTGTTTTTGCATTTTTAGTATTAGGGCTTCCTCCGCTACTCAAGATTTTATTTCTAGCTGCCTGTAATCTAGATGGTTGATGAGAGTTGATATTATTAATCAAATCTAAAATTTCTTTTGATGCCTTATGAAATTCTTCATTATTAGTTGGATTTTTGATTGTTTCTTGAACTGCTTCTCTTAACTTTATTATTTCTTCTTTAATGCTCAGCTCTACTCTTTGTTGACCGCGTGTTATAGCTTGTTCGTTTTCTTGTGAGGTAAGTACTTTTTGATCTTGCTGTATATTTAAGCTCTTTTTCCCTACTTACTGAACAATTTCTTCCATCAATTGCAATGGATTCATATTGCTCTTTATTTCTACTTCTTTCTCATTAGTGACCGGTAATGAATTACTTAGTCTTAATAATTCTGAAAAATCTGAAAGGGATATTAAGAAATCAAGTTGAGCCTTTGTTTTTCTACCTTTTCCGTCTGCTTTAAAGCCTTCAACTTTACTAATACTAATAGCTAGATTTTTAAAATAAATTTCTTTACTAGCACATTGTATATTATTATCATTTGTTACTTTGAAGTTAGTTTGTTGCTGAGAAACATACGGTCCGGGCTTTCTAGTTATTTATTAGAGCTTCTATAAAATTAGTTATACGTGTTATAGCTAGTTTATCTGTTTCTAAAATATTATTAAATTAGTATTTTTTATTAAATAAGGATTTCTTATTAGCTGATCTAATTCATTCTTATGTTTCATAGTTTCCTGCTATTAATAAAAATATACTAAAATGTAATACCATTTATGTTAAATTAACAATTTTATTGTATCGTCTCAATGAGTGTTTTAACTCCCTCAACTGATTTGTCGAATAATGTTTTTTCTTCTTTAGTTAATTGTAGTTCTACTACTTTTATGACACCTTCTTTACCTATAATAATAGGTACTCCGACATATAAATCATGAACCCCATATTCACCTTGTAGATAAGCGGCACAAGTTAGCATTTGACGTTTATCTTTTAAATATGCTTCAAGCATTTCTATTGCTGAGGCTGCGGGTGCATAATAAGCAGAACCTGTTTTAAGTAATGCAACAATATCGCCGCCGCCGTTCCTAGTACGATCGATTATTTTTTCAATATTTTCATTACTTGATAAGCCCATTTTTATCAAGTCAGGTATCGGTATGCCTGATATTGTAGAATATCTTGCAAGAGGTACCATAGCATCACCATGACCGCCGAGAACCGTGCTATTAACATTGCTCACCGATACTTTAAACTCTTCGGCAAGAAAAAGATTAAATCTTGATGAGTCAAGTACGCCTGCCATACCTATGACTTGATTATGAGGTAATCCGCTTGCTTTAAGCATGACATATACCATAACATCAAGCGGATTGGTAATTACTATTACAAAAGCATCAGGAGCGTATTTTTTAACGTTCTCTGCAACATTTTTCATAATACCGGTATTAATACTAATTAAATCGTCTCTACTCATCCCTGGTTTCCTTGGTAAACCGGCAGTAATAATTATTGCATCAGACCCTTCAATATCTTTATAGTCGTTTGTACCTGTTATTTTGATATCAGACCCGGCTATTGTACTGGCTTGCATGAGATCCAATGCTTTTCCTTGCGGTACTCCTTCAGCAACATCAAATAATACGATATCACCGAGTTCTCTAAGGCTAATTAGGTGAGCAAGCGTACCACCTATGTTACCGCTACCTATTAATGAGATTTTTGGATTTTTTTTCATTACTCCCTCTACAAATATTAAATATGCCTGTTACTATATTACAAATAGATTCAAGAAAAAAGAATTTTTAAATTGACATTATTAAAAGCCGAATCGAAAATACCATGAAACATGTAGTTTTAATAAAATAACTAAAAAACGAAGATAACTAGGCCTAAAATTTCTAAGTGAATAAATGTTTTTAAATCTTGTGTGGGAAAGGGGCGTAATACAAAAGAATGTAAAACCGTTCCAGAGGTGTTTCACGATTTATGCGTTAGTATTAACAATAGCCTTAATAGTAAGAACAGAGTAAAGATGTAAGCTTTGATACGGTAGACAGACCAGAAAACAAAAGTACTCTACATCATGTAACTGACTTAGCAGACCTTAAAGAGTTACTTCAAAAAAATATTTATCCTAAGATACAAGATGAGAATGGTTATACTGCTTTAGCGGTTACAGGTAATTTTAAGAAAGCCCAAATGTTACTTGAATAAGGTGCTACGGTGAATGACTATAAACAGATGAGTGAAGTATTATATTACTGTGGCTGTAACTAAGTAGAAAATAAAATTATTCTTTTACTATTAATGTATAATAATGCTAATACTAATTACAGAACTTTAAAAAATAAATATGAAAAAGCAAATGATGGTAGCTAAGCTGTTTCAAAAATAATATTCAATTACATTGCAAATCAAGAGAGTGATAGTTTAAAAGCTAAACTTGTTACTCTACTTGTCAAAATCTAGGGTGTGAATTCGAAGATTACTCGGAAGTAGCTCAAGAAAATGCATTATATAAATGCTTGGATGAGGCTTTTGATTTACTTGATCAAGGATTAATAGGATAGGATGCTCAAAATACAGCATTTTGGTCAACTATTACGTGGATCGATTTCACGATTGTCCCTAGTGGTTAAGTTGACCTTGTTGTGTTGTTTGATTTCATTCCTGCGTAGATTGGTTTTCTTTTCATTGCGAGAAGGTATTGTTGCGTAGAACGATAAAACCTACTGTGTCGCCCCGTGGCTCGACCACGGGGTCCATAAAAACAATAAAAAATACTAATAGTTTTAGTATTGCTGACTGGATCACGTGGCCAAGCCATGGGATGACAGAGGTACGACTGATCTATGCAACAACACCAGCTTTATCACGGAGTGATAGAGGTACAATTGATATACGCAACAAGCGCGCTTGCAATTACAATTTAGTATTCACGCTTGCAATGTCTTGCAGGATGATCCACAAAATTATCAACGTTTGATCATCTTATTATAGTGTGCCGATAAAACTTTCACTCCATATAGCCATAATAGACATACGATAATAAAACTAAACATCAATAAACCTGCTATGTCGTTATGTACGGCGTTCGGGAACATACTAAAGGATATGAATTGAATAATAGCACCTATTGATTTACCGATTTTAGTACCCATAACATCAACAGCAGCTTTACCTTTAGTCTTGATTTCACTATCGAGAGGAATATATACCATTTCTTTAGTAGCATCGAAAAGTGAATATTTTACGGATTTAGAAAGTACATGCCAAAGTCCGCCGATAAAAACTATAACGACAAGCGGTGAACTATAGCCGAGAGTATTTATGATATTTCCTAGGTGATTTTCAAACACCGTGAATGAAAAGAACATAACGCCTGCTCCAAACATCATAATCGGTGTTATAATAGCTCCCCAAAACCATCCGCATATTCTAATTAAACTACTTCCTAAAAACGCACTAACTAACGTGAGTACTCCCGTCCAAAAAAACACTTCACCGTGATAGGATATAAAATCCTTTGTAGCAGGATAGAGTTGTTTTACTTTTGACATCCATAATCCTTCTATGAGGCTAATGCTCATAGAATAAGACATTACAAGAAGACAAATAAAACCGAGATATCTAGAAGTGAATATTACTTTTGCACTTTCGATCAAGCTTAATTTTAATATATCCGTTCTTTGGTTTTTAAATTTAATATTTTTATCTGCTTCTACTACTGATTTATCAATAAGTTTATGAAGAGCTAGGCAAATTAATCCGGATATTAAAATAACCGTAATAAATGATTTCAAAAGGATTTCGTTTGTATCGTTTAGATAAGAAAATAAAGGTAATAAGAAATGCTCACTCTTAGCAAAATAAATAATTACGGTTCCTGATATGAGTAAATTCGTTTGTCCGAATAAAGTAAAAAATGAGTAAAATCTTGGTGCTTCTTCGACTTTAGTAATTTTATTTGCAAGCTGCCAATATAAAAGAGTAAAGACTATAACTGGCCATAATTCTCCCATAATATAGAATAATACTAAACTCCACTGTCCCCAAATTATTAAAAACCATTTTAAGTGAGGAAGAACAGTGATATAGTGCTTAATTAATTCAGGATCAGGATGAAAAAAATCTTTGTACGGAAATAAAATAAAACCAAAAATTGCGAAGAAAAATAAAAAAGTACCGGTAATTATCCTAAACACTTGCTCTGTTGTCATAATATTACAGAGTTTAGAATAAAGAATAACAAATAAAATTCCCATCGGCATTTCGCCCCAAAGTTTGATAAAACTCAATACTTCCGAGCTAATTAAGGTAACAACAAAACTATCTTTAATACTACGAACTAAGTTTTGATTAAGTAGAATAAAAAACATTAGTAAAGCCATCGGGATGAACTTGGTTAATTCATACGATCTAATTGGCCACACTACATGCCTAAATTTACTGTTTCTGGCTTTATTCCAAATTGTGAAGTTAGAATCCACGGCATCCATTGATTTAGTATGAGCTTATTTTTTTTAAGTACCGGATAGTTTTTATTATATGTCATTCCTGCTTGCGCGCATGACATAGAGTAAGACACTTCTTGAGTTGAACCCATGGGGATGAAATATAATGCTTTAAATCTTACAAAAACATAACATTTTTAAAAACCGTCCGGCTATATTATTTTTATGCAACCTAGACTATAATAAAAACTATGTCAAGATCTTTTATGATAGTCTCATATATTGTTGTTAATTACACTTGTTATACTCAATCGCTGCGTTAATAAACTGAATAAATAACGGATGAGCCTCAAAAGGTTTAGATTTAAATTCTGGATGAAATTGTACTCCTATGAACCAACGAAGTACCGGTAGTTCAATTATTTCTACAATCTCTTCATCTTTTGAAAAACCGCTAAATACTACTCCATGTTTTTCAAAAATATTTTGAAATTCATTATTAAATTTATATCTATGACGATGTCTCTCATTTATTTCAAGGCTTTTATAAGCATTAGCTGCAATGGTATTTGGAACCAAACTACAAGGATAAGAGCCGAGCCTCATAGTCTTTTTTACATTTTCAATTGTTATTTTTGAGTATTCATAGTTTTTATTTATTTTCTTAATAATTTTGGTACCGGCTACTTTAAATTCTTCTGTTACTGCATCTTTAATACCGATTAAGTTCTGAGCTATTTCGATCGTCGCAAGCTGCATACCGAAACATATTCCAAAAAAAGGTATGTTATTAGTGCGAGCATATGTTATTGCTATAATTTTTCCTTTAGTTGCACGTTCTTCAAATCCGCCTGGTACTAAAAGCCCGTCTATATTTAATAATTTTTTATTAATATTCTTTTCAGTTAGATTTTTAGCATTTATCCATACTAAATCAATTTTGTATTTGTAATAAATACCTGCATGATCAAGTGCCTCGATTACTGATTTATAAGCATCTTTTAATTTATGATATTTAGCTATTATAGCGATTCTTACTTTTGAATTAGAATCTTTTAGCCTACCAATTATATCATACCATTTATCTAATTTAGACGGTACGACATCAATATTAAAAAATTTTAATACTTTATTGTCAAGACCTGAATTATGATACGCAATCGGTACTAAATATATTTTTTTGATCTATTGCCGGAATAACATACTCAGATTCTATATTACAAAATAAAGCTATTTTATCTATGTCGCTTTTTGAAATGTTACGTTCTGCACGACAGATTAGTATATTAGGTGTAATACCTATAGCACTTAATGCTTTAACTGAGTGTTGTGTAGGTTTTGTTTTTAATTCACGAGCGGTTTTAACATAAGGTAATAATGTTAAATGAATAAATAAGCAATTTTCGCTTTTTAATTTGTTACCGATTTGCCTTATAGCTTCAAAAAACGGTAGACCTTCAATATCACCGGCTGTACCGCCTATTTCACAAATAACAAAATCAAAATCCTTGGTGTTTGAAAGTATAAAATCTTTTATTATATGTGTAACATGTGGGATGATTTGAACAGTAACGCCGGTGTAATTTCCTAAACGTTTATCTTTAAGTAATTTTGAGTATATTGCTCCTGTCGTAATGCTATCAAACTTGCACGAGGAAACTCCGGTAAAACGTTCATAATGTCCAAGATCTAGATTGGTTTCTGCTCCGTCATCCGTTACATATACTTCCCCATGTTCGTGAGGATTCATAGTTCCAGAGTCGACGTTAAGATAAGGGTCTAGTTTTCGTACGCAAACTTTAAATCCTTTCGCTTGTAACAGCATAGCAAGAGATGCAGCCGTTATACCTTTACCGAGTGCTGAAACAACGCCGCCGGTAACAAAAATAAAACGTACCATTATTTATTATAAACCTAGTTTACTAATATTTTCGTAAAATTTTACTGCTTTTTTTAAGTCTTCTTCCGTATCTACGGAAATAGGGACATTCTCAACTAAACATGTACCTATAGTCATGCCGTTTTCAAGGACACGTAATTGTTCCAAACGTTCTGTTTTTTCTAAAAAAGTTGGCTTAAGAGATACAAATTTTTCTAAAGCGTTTTTGCGAAAACCATACATGCCTACATGATATAAAAATTCTTCTGCACCGTTTGGAATAAGACTACGCGAAAAATACAATGCTTTCCCCGCCGAGTCAACCGCTACGGTCACATTACTACTAGCTTCCACTGATTCCCTATCTACCTTTACTACCGGTGTAACAATATCGTATTCGCTGTTTTTTAAATATTCTATAATTTTCAAAACAGAGCTAGGTTCAATAAAAGGCATATCTCCCTGTACATTAACTATGTAGTTAATGTTTTGATTATTTGGAATTAATTTAAAAGCTTCATAAGTACGGTCAGTACCGGTTGGGATAGCACTATCTGTGAATATTACTTTCCCTCTGACTTTTTTAATAATATTTGATATCTCTTCCGAGTCGGTCGCAACATATGTATGCTCAAGGTTAGCTTGATTTATTTGTTTGAATACACGCTCGATTAAAGTTATAGAGCCGATAAGCTGCAGCGGTTTTTGTTTAAGCCTAGTTGAACTTAGCCTTGAGGGGATAATTATAGCAACGTCCTGATGCTGCATAAACTTCCTATATATTAAATTAAAAAATAATTGTTGACAGCTTAGCCTTTTTCGGCGATAAAGTAAAATATAATTTTGAATATATTTGTACACTTAAGAAGCGCCATTCCGTGGCGCACGCAAAAACATGAATATATTTAAGAGCTTGTAGCTCAGTCGGTAGAGCATTTGACTTTTAATCAAAGGGTCCCGGGTTCGAATCCCGGCGAGCTCACCATACTGCTACACTGTGGGTTTGTAGCTCAGCTGGTTAGAGCACACGCCTGATAAGCGTGAGGTCGGAAGTTCAAGTCTTCTCAAACCTACCATTCAATCGACTAAAATCTGTATTACGTATTTAAAGAAGAATAAGAAATATTAGATTAATCAGTAATTTATTTGTATCGATAACATTTTTTCTCGATGAGGTTTTTTAGAGATAGGAAGAGTTTAGAAGGGAGATTATCAAGAGCAAACCACTGCCAGTTTTCTACCTTATAAGGCTCAAGGTTCTGTAATTCATGCTCTTTAACAATGAGCTTTAAGGAAAATAGAGATATAGTGCTTTTGCTCTTTTTCGAAGGCATCGTTAGTCACCGCTATAAATTGTGTGTGTTCGATGATTAGATTTGTTTCTTCTAAAACTTTACGGATAGCACATTTTTCAAATGTTTCTCCAAATTCTAAATGTCCACCGAGTAGTATAACTGTAATACGTTTACCTAGTAACATCTCATTTTGCTATTAAAAACTATAGCACCTATAACGACACGTGTGTGGTTAGTCATATATTAAGTAGCGCCGAATAAATAATAAAGTCGATATACGAAGTTCTATCTATTAACTTATTAGTAGCTTACGTTAATTTCCAAATCAAATAAAAAATATTGCTTATTTAAATACCATGAGCTATTTGTAGATTACATTTAATACTTACCTGTAGTTATGAATTCTACCAATCAATCACAAAATAATAGCTTAACTCTCTCATGGATTAAGCTTGGTATAGTGTCTTTAGGGCTTGCCGGTTTATATTCAATTATTTTGGTGGTACTACGTACCCCGCAATTATCGCGTTTTTTCCCGAATCCGCATATTTTCAAATCTGCTTTAATTATTCATGTTAATTTATCGGTGTTGATTTGGTTATTGTCTATTACGGCTAGTGTTTGGTCTTTGTCATTACAACAATCCTCTATGTCATTTCTGCAGCCCCTTATGTCATTCCCGCGAAAGCGTGAATCTATTCTTTTTTTTCTAGATTCCAGCTTGCGCTGGAATGATATACTATGCAGGCTTGCCTTCTTAGCTACTTTTCTAATCGCTATTTCCTCAATAGCGGGGCATAATCCGGTGATGAATAATTATATACCGATGCTTGAAAATATTGTATTTATTTTAGGGTTAAGCATATTTGGCGTTACGCTGCTATTATATGCGATAAATATTTTATACTTCTTCGATTGGGCAAATTTAAATAGTCTAGTTAATTTTACAATATTATCGACTATTATAATGTTTATTTTAAGTTTCGTTTGCTTTGGATGGTCTTATAATGGTTTGCAAAACATTATCCAAATTATTCCTATCGAGATAGAATTTTATTATGAATTACTTTTTTGGAGCGGAGGTCATTTATTACAATTTATATATACTCAAATATTAATATTTATTTGGGTTATCTTATTTCAGAAGCTAATAGACAGAGAATTAAAATTCCAAAAATTTCACCTATTTTTACTTTATTTAAATTTTATTTCCAGCATTCTTGTACTTTTCGGTCATATATCTTATGACATTATCGACGGAGCATTTAAAGAATTCTATACAAATCATATGAAATATCTAGGCGGTATTGCTCCTGTTTTATGTTTGGTCGGTATGGGGGTTGAGTTCTTGTCATTCCGTGGTTTGACTGCGGAATCCAGTAAAAAAATAGATCCCGCGGTCAAGCCGCGGGACGACACGGTTATAATAAATAACAGAGTCATCAAAACCATCTTACTTTGCTCCATTACTTTATTTTTATTGGGCGGGCTTATTGCAATGAATATCACTGGTATAAATGTAGTAATCCCGTCTCATTACCACGGTTCTATAGTAGGGATTAGTATTGCTTGTATGGGGTATAGTTATTTTGGTATCAATGTTATTCCCAACCCTTATGTCATTCCCGCGAAAGCAGGAATGCAGACAAAAGTATTTGAAAGAATGGATTCCTGCTTTCGCGGGAATGACATAAGGGGTTATGGGATGACATGTGCCATCTACCTCCTAACATTCGGGCAGATTCTGCACATACTAGGTCTAGCACTCGCCGGCGGTTATGGAGTTATGCGGAAAGATCCAAATAATAGCGTAATGTTGATGTCAACTAAGCTATTAATGGGAATGATGGGCGGAGGAGGGCTTATTGCTATAGTAGGCGGCTTGATGTTTGTGTATATCTGTGTTAGAGTAATGTTTTTTAAAAGTATAAAACTAGAACATGAGTAAACCAACTAGAGAAGAAGCTACAGAGGCAGTAAGAACGTTACTAAAATTCATTGGTGAAGATCCAACTAGGGAAGGGCTACTTAAAACACCTGATAGAGTAATTAACAGCTATACGGAAATATTTTCCGGTTATGGAAAGGATGTAGAGGAAATATTAAATACAAAATTTTACGATACTTGTAATTTTCAGGACTTTATCTCACTAGAAGGCATAAAATTTACCTCTTTTTGCGAACATCATATGTTACCTTTTAACGGTACGGTACACATAGCTTATATTCCTGATAACTGTATTGTCGGCATAAGCAAGTTAGCACGAATAGTAAATATTTTTGCTAAAAGGCTGCAAATTCAAGAAAAAATGACGGTACAAATAGCAGAAAGCGTACAGGAGAATTTAAAGCCGCTTGGCGTTGCCGTTAAGATTGCTGCCTTGCATAGTTGTATGTCTATGCGTGGAGTGATGCAGGATCATAGCATAATGAATACCATGCATTATACGGGTATATTTGCCGAGCAGCAGAAATATCGCCATGAGTTTTTGAATCTTACCACGAAAAGATAAGTGTATTTCTATGTTATTATCACAATATTTTTTACCTGTTTTAAAAGAAGAACCAAGTGAAGCTCAAGTAACTTCGCATAAATTAATGCTTAGAAGCGGAATGATTAGGCAGCAGGCAGCAGGTATTTATACATGGCTTCCGCTTGGATTAAAGGTACTTAAGAATATCGAGAACATAGTAAGTTTAAATATGAATAAAGCAGGCGCTTTAGAAGTTCTCATGCCTTGCATTCAACCGGCACATTTATGGATGGAATCGGGACGTTTTAATAATTACGGTAAAGAAATGCTGAAATTCCAAGATCGTCACGATAATACTTTACTATTCGGTCCGACTAATGAAGATATGATTACGGATATTTTTCGTCATAATATTAAGTCATATAAGGATTTGCCTAAAAATCTTTATCATATCCAGTGGAAATTTCGTGATGAGATTAGACCACGTTTTGGCGTTATGAGAGGACGAGAGTTCCTTATGAAAGATGCTTATTCTTTTGATATCAACGAAGAAAATGCCGTTAAGACCTATAATCAAATGTATAAGGCTTATATTAATACTTTCAGGGATTTAGGCGTGTTTGCTATCCCTGTTATTGCCGATAACGGTCCAATCGGCGGCAAGTTAAGCCATGAATTTCATATAATTGCTGAGACCGGTGAAAGCACTATTTATTATGATAAAAGATTTAAGACATTAAAAGATAATCCTGACATCGATGTAGACGAAATTAAAAGCTGGTACGCAGCAGCTGAAGAAAAGCATGACATAAATAAATTACCTATATCTGAACAAGAAATAACCAGTAGTAAAGGGATAGAAGTTGGGCATATTTTTTATATTGGATCAAAATATTCAGTTAATATGAAAGCTCTTATTAATGACGAACATGGTAAACTAGCTCCTGTAGAAATGAGTTCATACGGCATAGGTATTTCAAGGCTAGTTGCAGCTATCATAGAAGCAAATTGCGATGAGAAAGGTATCATATGGCCTTTTAGCGTTGCTCCTTTTAAAGTTTCTCTAATTAATTTGAATATTCATGATAGTAAATGTGTAGAGCTTGCGGCAAAAGCTTATAAAGATCTATCAGATAAAAATATAGAAGTGTTATATGACGATACTGAAGCACGTCCAGGCAGTAAATTCGCAACGCATGACCTTATCGGCTCACCTCATCAAATTATAATTGGTCCTAAAAAAGCTGCAAATAATATCGTTGAATTAAAAGACCGTAAAAGCGGAAATATAGAGGATATTGAGGTAGAAAATCTTATCAATTATATCAAATAATATACCTATGATATTATCATAGGTATATTAAATATAATACGTAAAATATATGAATATATCTGCAACTGAGTTAAATAAAAATCCTGGAAAAATCATTGATCAAGCATTAAGAGAGCCGATAGTTATTAATAAGCAAGGTAGACCTACTGTTGTTTTAGTAGACTATGAATATTTTACTACGCTTGAAGATGATTATTGGGGGAAGGCAGTAACAAATATTACAAAACAGCCGGAATGGTTATCAGCAAAAGAATCAGCAAAATTTCTTAAAAGCTAATGAAAGAAATAATTTTAGAAAAAAGGGTAATAAAAATATTAGACCGTTATCCTGAAAGGCATCAGCGTAAAATTAAAAACACAATTCTCGCTTTAATGCTTTAATAAATAATAATCCAGTACCCAATGATAGTAAATTATTAGTATGCTACTATGATTTCTATAGATGCGACATTGGAGAATATAGAATAATTTATAGTTTTAATGAAACTACAATTTATGTGATATTAGTTGGAAAACGTAACGATTCTGAAATGTATAAGGTATTAAAAAACATTTTCTAACAACATATACTGTAATAGAAATGAGTGTATGACACAGTTGATTCACAGGAAATTAACATGAAAAATTTTATCAAATATTTGTTTTTTACCATTTTATATATAGTAGTAACAATAATAGTCGCTTATATAGTTTTGGCTCAAACTATTCCTAATGATGGGCAGTGTCATATGATGGATAGACCGCTTGTTATTCATTACATCTTAGCAGCAATTATTACCGCTTTACCGGCACTAATTTTAATATATAGTAGAAGTAAGAAAAAGAAGAAATAAATTATATGATCGGTAAATTAAGTGGTAAGATTGATGCCCAAGGTGATGATTACATTATAATTGACGTAAATGGGGTAGGATACTTAGTCTATGCTTCGGGTAAAACTTTAGGTAAACTTTCAGAAGGGGAATTTTATAAACTATTTATCGAAACCCATGTTAGAGAGGAACATATTCATCTTTACGGTTTTCTAACTATAGAAGAGAAGAATTTTTTTAATTTGCTGCAATCCGTGAACGGTATTGGTACGAGAATGGCTCTATCTATTTTATCAAATCTAACTCCTACGGATATTCAAATTGCTATAAATAATGAAGATAAAGATATATTTAAAGCAATATCTGGCGTCGGTGCTAAACTTGCTGAGCGTATAGTTCTAGAGCTGAAAGGTAAAGTAGCGAAAATATCAACTGGTGCGGCTATTATCAACGATAGCTTAAATATCAAAAATATTACATCGGTCGCAAGCAATGAAGTAATAAAAGCTCTAGTAAATCTAGGCTTTTCTAGATTTGAAGCTCAAAACTCCGTTCAAGGCATTGTTATCCAAAACCCTGAAATCTCTATTGATGAATTAATCAAAACAGCCCTGAAAAATCGCAATGCTGGCCTTTAAATCAAATGTTAATTTATTAATACTTGATTCAAAAGAAATATCATTAAAATTAATAGGTAGAATTATGTCAAAATTAAAAATATTTTTAGCAAGTATTAATAAATTAATTTGGAAGCTTTAATAGAAACTTTAAAATGAGATGATACTGTAAAAACGCTAAAGATTGAAAGTTCTGTATGAAATTCAGTATCATTACTATACACAACGGTATAACAGAAGAAAGTAAAGTAGAGTGATTGCAAGCGATACCAGAAATGAATCTAAACGCTTTAGGTTTAACAGGTCTTACTCTGAACAATAGCGATATGGATATTTTTTGTGCAGCAATCAAACATAGCAAAATTAAAAGTAACTGATGCAGATTGTATTCTAGAAAACGCAGATAAACATATCAATGAGCATTTTTTTAAGATGGTTGGAATTGCAAAAGAGGTATATGTTTGTGATTTATTTTTGTCTACTGATATAACCAGTTATATTACATCTTTTATTGGGGATTTATATAATATAAATCAGTTAAATTATATAGAATCTTAAAATAATTTATAGCATAAAACTATTTTTTAGCTATTATTAGTCATCATATTCGATTTAAAATAATGACTAATATATTATCACCTGAAAAAAGTGACAATGATCAAGAATTGCCTATAAGACCGTCATATTTACAGGAATTTGTCGGTCAACAGCAGATTAAAGAAAATCTTTCGGTATTTATTAAAGCTGCAAAATCTCGGAATCAGCATCTTGATCATACTTTATTTTACGGTCCACCAGGTCTTGGTAAGACTACGCTTGCCAAAATTATTTCCAACGAAATTGGAGGTAATTTCAAATCCACCTCCGGTCCTGCTATACTTAAGGCAGCTGATCTTGCTGCTATTCTTACCAATCTTGAAAAGAACGACGTATTATTTATTGATGAAATCCACCGCTTAAATACTGCGGTTGAAGAGATTTTATATCCTGCTATGGAAGATTTTGAGCTTGATATAATTATCGGTGAAGGACCTGCCGCAAGGTCAGTGAAAATAACCTTGCCGAAATTTACATTAATCGGGGCTACTACACGCCTTGGGCTGCTTAGTAATCCTTTGCGTGATAGGTTCGGTATTCCTATGCGGCTTAATTTTTATAATACTGAAGAATTGAAAAAAGTTCTAAATAGAGCGAGTAAGTTATTTGATATTGATTTGACTGATTCAGGTTCGGAAGAGATAGCAAAAAGAAGTAGAGGAACGCCAAGAATTGCATTAAGATTGCTGCGTCGTATAAGAGATTTTGCAGCAGTTGACGGTAAATCAAGAGTAGATAAAGAAATCTCTGATTTTGGGTTAAAGCGTTTGGAGGTTGATCTAATAGGACTTGATAGTAATGATTATCGTTATTTGAAATTCATAGCGGATCATTATAACGGTGGTCCTGTTGGAATTGAAACGATCGCAGCAGCCCTTTCTGAAGAGCGTGACGCACTTGAAGAAACCATAGAGCCTTATCTAATACAGATAGGTTTACTACAAAGAACTCCTAGAGGTAGGGTAATCACGATTGCCGCTTTTGAGCATTTGAAAATGCCGATACCTAATCAATCACATCATCAATTTAATATTTTTAATGAGAATGAATAATAATAATTTAAATGATACTTATACAGCTGCATATGTTATAAAAAGGCTGATAAAAGATCATATTAAACCTTATGCAAATAAAATATATTTTTCTATATTTTGTATGGTTATTGCAGCACTATGTACGGCAGTGATCGTACATGCGGTTAGACCTATTATTGATAAGATTTTTTTAACGCATGATAAGAAAATGCTTATAGTAATGCCTATAGTACTTACTATAACTTTTTTTATAAAAGGAATTTCAGAGTATTATCAGAATTATCTAATAAAATTTGTTGGGCAGAGGGTACTAAACGATTTGCAGATAAAAATGTATGAGCATTTGTTACTTGCTGATATTGCTTTTATTCAAAACCAATCTTCAGGACGTTTAATATCTCGTTTTACTAATGATATTTCTTTGATGCGTGGGGCTGTTTCTAATTTACTTGTTGGATGCGCTAAACATTTTCTAACTGTAGTATGTTTAATAATAACGATGTTTCATTTGGAACCACTATTATCTTGCGTAGTTTTTCTTGTTTTCCCTTTGGCTGTTTATCCGGTGCAAAGGATGAGCAGAAAGATAAGAAAAATATTTTCACAATCACAAGAGGAGCTGGGACATTATACTGCTAGGCTTGATGAAACATTTCAGTCAATTAAGATTATTAAATCTTTTGTAGGCGAAAAAATAGAAAGTAATAGAGCATCGTTGATTATTAATAATATTTTAGAGTGTTACAAAAAAACATCTAAGCTAGATGCGATGGTTTCACCGATTATGGAGGGTTTAAGCGGTCTTGCAGTCGGAGGGATGGTTTGGTACGGAGGTAATCTAGTTCTTGATGGTAAAACAACACCAGGTGCATTATTTGCTTTTTTAGCTGCTTTTGCTGCAGCTTATCGACCATTTAAAAGTTTGGTATCATTAAATATTAATTTGCAAGAAGGAATAGCAGCAGCTAAGATGGTATTTAATATTTTGGATACCGAACCTCTTATCAAAGATCATGAAGATGCTAAAGAAGTAGATTTATATAATCCACAAATTACTTTTGAAAAACTATCTTTAAGTTTTGAAAGTAAAATAGCTATAAAATATATAGATTTAAAGTTAGAACCTCATAAAATAATTGCATTTGTCGGGCGTTCTGGTAGCGGTAAGACGTCCCTTAGTAATTTATTAGTGCGTTTTTATGATCCACATGAAGGAAGAATTTTAGTTAATAATTATGATATTAAAGATATTAAGCTTACTTCACTTAGAGATCAGATTTCCTTAGTTACTCAAGATACTCATTTATTTGATACAAGCGTTGCCGAAAATATAGCATACGGTCAGGACAACGCTACAAGGGAAGAAATAATTGAAGCGGCAAAATATGCAGATGCTCATGAGTTTATTATGCATCTGCCGAACGGTTATGACACGCAGATAGGAATCCAGGGGACAACGCTTTCAGGCGGTCAGCGTCAGCGTTTATCTATTGCTAGAGCGTTCTTAAAAGACGCACCGATTTTAATTTGGGATGAAGCAACAAGTAGCTTAGATCAAGCTTCCGAACAGAAAATTCTAGAATCTTTAAAGAAATTACGCCAAGGAAAAACCACTTTAATCATTACGCATCGTTTAAGCAGTATTACCGACCTTGATAACATTATTGTCATGAAAAACGGTGAGATTTGTGAGCAAGGTACTCACACTCAATTACTTAAGAATAAGGATGAATATTATCGGTTGTATAATAAGGAGTTAAGGAAGAACAGTTGATTTATAAAAATAAATAGCTTATATTCCTTAATTCTTATTAGCTATTATTGTATGGTTTAAATCGTCATTGCAAGAAGAGTTACGTAGTAATTCGACGAAGCAATCCAGTAAAAAATTCTATAAATCAGCATTTTTTTAATTATTTTTCTGGATTGCCGCGTCGCTTCGCTCCGTGCAATGACGGTTCGGATATCCATGTAACAAGGTTGCGGCTAAAGGAGTGTGGCAATCTCAAGACTTTGGCACGAGAGTGCTTCGTCAAAATTTTCAATTTGTTTCTTGCAATGACGACTTAAATACCCACTCAACAATTCCAATGCAGGAATGACATAAACACAAGGAACACCATAATGATCATTACCAAGATTTTTAAAGACTATCGATTATTTGAAATATTTATCTTAGGAATAGTTAGCGGTATGCCGCTGGTTATAATTTTTTCTACTATTTCGGTATGGTTAAAAGAATCCGGAATAGATATCGCTGTTATTACTACTTTTGCGGTTGCAAGATTATCATATTCATTAAAAGTATTTTGGTCGCCGTTAGTCGATAATTTTAAAATACCTTTTTTAAGTAGGTTGGGGCATCGAAAAAGTTGGCTTATATTATGTAGCTCTTTAATTGCTTTAGTACTAATTGCTATTAGTAAGGAAAATCCTGAAGTTTCTTTAACTTCTTTATATTTTTTGACTATAGTATTAGGATTTTTATCCAGCACGTTCGATATTGCCGTTGATGCGTTGCGTATCGATAAGTTTGATCAGGAAACACAAAGCATCGCTAGTGCAACTGCTGTATTCGGTTATCGAATCGGTATGCTTATTACAGGAGCAGGTGCTTTGTATATTGCAGAAATAACCGGAAATAATTGGCAACTAACTTTCTTTGTTATAGCTATAATATTTGTCGTTGCAACGATATTTATAATAACCGTAAACGAAAAAGAACTAGTAAGAGAAACAATTAATATTACTTCTATTACTTCATGGATTTCTACAGTAATTAATCCTTTCAAGGATTTTTTCAAAAGAGAATTTGCAGTAACTATTTTACTTGCGGTAATATTTTTTAAATTAGGTGATGCCATGCTTGGAGCGGTTGCTTCACCGTTTTATATAGAGCTTGGTTATACAAAAGGCGAAATAGCAATAATAGCTAAACTTTACGGATTAATTGCGACATTAGTCGGCGGTTTTGCCGGTGGTATTGTAATGTATAGAGTGGGGAATTTTAAAGGTTTGATTATTACCGGTATTGCCCAAAGCTTAACGCATTGTGCATTTATTTGGCTTAATCATCAGCCTCCTTCTTTTGAAGCTTTATTAATTGCTATTACTATAGAGAATTTTGCTGCTGCTATGGGGGCTACCGCTTTAGTCGGATATATAGGTAATTTATGTAATAAAAAATATTCCGCAACACAATATGCTTTACTTAGTAGTGCAAGTAGTGTATGCAACAACACTGTCACTATTTATGCCGGAAAACTTGTAAATATGATGGGGTGGGACGGTTTTTTCATCTTTACTATAATTTTAGCCTTGCCTGCTTTGTTTATATTAATGTATCTTAATAAAAAGGTTAATGTGTAGTAAGTTTTATTTTTAACATCATTGCGAAGCAAGTTGCAATAGCAATATTGACGCAGCAATCTCAGGAGTTTGTTATTATTTCATGAGATTGCCACGTCGCTTCGCTCCTCGCGATGACGAAATCTATACTTATTGAGCAATGGTGAAAAATCCCAGTTGATTTAATTTGAATAATATTTTATTGACTTAAAATGTTTAGTAGATTTTTATTACCTTATATTTTTATTGTAACATTTTTTTTTGCTCCCATAAGCGAAGCGAAGAAAGCTGTAAAAAATACCCCTAAACCTCCTGTTCAAACGAGTTTGGTAATTGATGCAAAAAGCGGTAAAGTGCTGCAGGCTCATAATTCACAAATTCGGGTTTATCCTGCTTCTTTAACTAAGCTAATGACTCTGTACTTAATGTTTGAAGCAATTGAAGACGGTAAGTTATCTTTAGATCAAAAATTACTTGTCTCACAGAAAGCTTCAAAAATGCCGCCCTGTAAGCTTGGGTTAAAGGCAGGAGAGACTATAACCGTTAGAGAGGCAATTAACGGATTAATCATAAAATCTGCTAATGATGCTGCCGTAACTGTTGCTGAGGGGATGAAAGGTTCTGAGAAAGCTTTTGCTCATTTAATGAATATTAAAGCTAAACAGCTCGGTATGAAAAATACCTATTTTAAAAATGCTTCAGGCTGGCATGACCCATTGCAGCTGACTACCGCAAGAGATATGGCTAAACTTACTATGGCTTTGAAAAAAGATTATCCTAAATATTATCCACTCTTTTCTAAAACCAGTTTTGTATTTCGTGGCAACATAGTAAATGGACATAATAGGGTTACTAAAAATTATCAAGGTGCAGAAGGTATGAAAACAGGTTTTCATACACCAGCAGGTTATAATTTAGTAACTACTGCTTCTAGGAACGGTAAATCATTGATTGCCGTTGTTACAGGAGGCAAAAGTGCCGCATCTCGTGATCAAAAAATGATGTGGCTACTAGATCAGCATTTTAATATTAAGCCTATAGTCCATAAACCTTTAATCAAACTTGCATCTAATAATAAATCTACTACAAAAGCTAAATCAAAAATAATAAAGAAAAAGAATATACGTAGTTGATATGTATCATAATTGCCTGCGTGGATCAATTTCACCTCTGTCATCATGTGGCTTGACCACGGGATCCAGTTAAAATACTAAAATTACTGGTATTTGTTTATTATTTTTATGAACCCCCGTGGTTCAAGCGAACTAGATGACATAGTGGGTTCTACCGGTCCACGCAACAGTGCATTGCGAGACCACAAAGTAGTAGTGGCAACCTAATTATGTAATACAAAAATGCCTAGGATTACTTCGTCGAAACTTAAGTTTTACATCTCTCAATGACGTGAAAAAATCGAGTCATGAAACAACTACTAGACTCTCACAATGCCGATAATATTCACTCATCTGGATTTATGGCCAGCTTATATTTTAGATTTACAAGTTTTATATGACAATTAACACTACATTTAGCGTTTTTTGTAACTTTAGTAGATGAAGATTTTTTAGAGTGTTTAGCTAAAGTTTTACTTTGTGGTTTTTTTAGATTAATATTTTTTAGAAATTTCTCAGTTTCATTAGGTAAATATTCTACTTTTACTTTAGTTATACCTTGATTTTTAAATGCTAAAATTTCAGCCGCTTTTTGAGAAACATCTATTATACGATTTTTCTTAAAAGGACCTCTATCATTAACCATTAAAATTACTGATTTATTATTGGCTTTGTTGGTAACTTTAACTAAGCAAGGAAGCGGAAGAGTTTTATGTGCTGCAGTTAATAGATTTCTATTAAATCTATCACCGTTAGCCGTTTTTTTACCGTGAAAACCATCTTTACGTCCACCGTACCATGAAGCATAACCTATTTCGGTAAAAGATTTAGGACTGTGAGGTTTGTAAGTTTTTCCATTTATTTTATAATTTGTGCCAACTTTATAATGCCCTTTATAAGTTAGATTATGAGGATCATCCTTTGATAATTCTTTGTAAGAATATTTGCGGGAATAAGGTAATCTTTTTGATGTGTTACAACCGCTTAGACTAAAAGTCAATAAAAAAATTAATACAATAAGTTTATGGGTTCGTATCATCATCATGTTTATTAAAATAATCAATTATTTTAGCGTAACACACAACTTTTTCAACCCCTTTTATTTTTGATGCAATAGAAGCAAGCTTTTCTAGCTCTTCTTCTGATCTTGCAACTCCAAATAAATAAACAATATTATCTATAGTTAGAATAGTATAATTAGCAAATTTAATGTCTTTTCTGACCAAGTTTTTAGCTTTAATTTGTGCGGTTATCATACTATCTTTAGTATATTGGGCTAAGTCAAAATGATTACTATTTTTATTTACTTTCAACTCATTAATAACTTCTTGTACTCCTTTTTGATTCCAAGCAATTTCTACGGCTTTTAACGCATCATATTCGTTTTGAATATGTCCTGTTAATAATACTCTTCTTTGTGATACTTCGACCTTTATTTTAGCACCTAAATCTCTAAAATTATTTCTTACTAAATCAGCTTTAATACCGGCAGAAATCCTTGAATCATTTAATGTTTCAGACATTGGTTGATCTTTTGAGGCAACAATGCCGGTAGTGGTTGCTGCAGTAAAGATAGCAGGTAAACAAGCAGATAAACTAAAAGAAAGAGTTACAAAAATTAGAACTCGTAACACCATAATAATAGTACCATACGATTTTTAAAAAGATTGTATTTGTTTAAGCATTAACTGTTTGTTTATGTCATTCCATATAGTACCAGACCTTGTTGTATGGATACCGAGTTGTCATTGTAAGAGACTGAAAGGAGTGTGGCAATCCAGAAAACAAGTATAAAAATGCTAATTTGTAGCATTTTTATACTTGCGTGCTTCGTCAATTACTCCGTAATTTTCCAGTCTTGTTGCATTGACCGCAAGATTCACTCGATGTCATTCCAGTGTAGGCGGGAATCCAGTATTTTAAAGCCTTTTAAGCTTTATGTGCAGAAAATCTTAATCTTAAATATTTTTGTAAAGCTCGACTTATTGTGCTTTACACTAGATTCACGCATACGCGGGAATGCCATAAAGTAAAAATAGTAAGATATTATATCTTACTATCCGGTAATTTATTCTTTAATAAAAGAGGTAATTGCAGTACAATAAATATAAAAGTAATAGGTATTATACCGAATACTTTGAATTTTACCCATGTTTCATCTGAGAAATTACGCCAAACTATTTCATTAACTACAGCCATAAAAAAGAAAAAAGCCGCTGTTCTATAGCTTAGAGTTATCCAGCTTTCTTCTTTAAGACGTACTATACTTTCTAAAGCATATTTGATAAAAGGAGTTTTTCTTATACCACTCATGAGAAATATTATTCCAAAAATAACATATAATATAGTAGGTTTGATTTTTATATACATTGAATCGCCGCTAATTAAAGTAATGCTGCCCGAAACTAATAAAACAGTCGTAGAAATAATAGAAAGCTTGGATACTTTCTTATCGATAATATAACAAAGGGTAATACAAATAACAGACGTAATAAGCATATAAAGAGTAGCGTTTTGTATACCGCCTCCATAAAAAAAGCCTGCAAAAAACGCTATTACCGGACCAATTTCTGATAAAAGTTTTAACATATTTAATTTAATTGTTCTCTTTGATAAAATTAATTTGATTCATTTTTTTGTACTGATATTAAGTTATTTTTTGAATATCTTAATTTTATTTGTATAAAAATATTTATCAGTAATATAGTAGTAAAATAGGCAAGTACTTGTAGCCCGTTAGGTCTTGCAATATAACCGGTAACAATATGTACGATTTTACCTATCATACTTCTATCTGCTACTAACCATGAACTATCCCAAAGTTGATCGGATAAAAACATAACTAGACCGGAAGAGGTTAAAATACCTGCAGCACTTGCTGCAAATCCACCTGCTATTAGCATCAACAACACAGTAGAGATTTTAAAAATATATTTTTGATTAGCAATCTTAATTAAACCGAAATATATTACTAAACCAAGTAAGAAGCCACTTGTAGCACCTATTATCACTCCTTGCAAGTAAATACTGCTTGATATTGTTTCAACTGAAGATATGCTATATACTAAAATAATAATTTCTGCACCTTCTCGTAAGATAGTAGTAGCAACTAAAAAAACTAACATGAAATAACTGGCTTTACCTTCATGAATTTTTACTGATAAGTCATTTATATATTGCTTTACTTTTATACCGTAACCTTGCATCCATATTATTGTCCAGCTAATCAAAATTGTTATTAGTATCATAATGCCGGAATCAAATAGTTCGTCACCTATTCCGCCAAAAGATAAAGATAATTTACGGGCAAAAAATGCAAAAATTGAAGCAAATACTACCCCAAGCATTACTCCGGCAATAATATAAAGACGAGATTTTGCTATTTGTTTTGTTACGGCGAGTATTAAACCAAGTAATAAGGATATTTCTAAACATTCACGAAACACTACTAAAGCAATTTTAAACATATTTTTTATCTAATCATTAACAATTATAATACCCTGAGCCGTATCTTGATGAAAATCCCCAAAAATCTCATATTTTCCGGGTTTAAGCGGTGCAAGTATAATATTTATTGACTCATGCGGCATAACTATTTTTTCACGATGTAAATCATGACTTTCAAACTCTTCTACTGTATCATCTGCATTATGAACAATTAACCTTATCTTAGTATATTTTGGTACTTCAACTATATGCGGAACAAATTTATGATCTTTTATAGTTATCTTTACTTCTAATATATTATCATTTGTTTTATTATTAGAACTCTTATTTGTAGAGATATAAATAATTACTGCAAAAAATATCAAACCTACTAGTATAATAATATTTTTGTTTTTTTTAATAATTTCCATACTAATAAATTTTTACTTCATTAATTCCTAGCGCAATTAAAGTTTAAAGTAAGATTCTTATATACTAATTTAATTTGAGTTTTAAATTTGTAATAATTACAAAATTTATCATGCAATTTTTATTAATGCTACAAGATATACAATTATTATCATTATTACAAGGAGAGATAATAAAATATAATTTTTTTGTTTTTTATTATCCGATATTTTAGTTTGTTTCATATTTATTTAATTTTGTTTAAAATCATTAAGTTCAAGTAAAAGATATTCATTTATCGGTAATAATTCATGAGAAATAATTTTATTTATATTAGAACCTAAGGCTTTAAAAGTTTTTCCTTCTGCAATAACACTGCGTGTGCCAACCGTTACTTTACCTTGCAAGGCGTAAGAAAAAATTAAAGGATATGTAATATCGCCAATTTTCATCTCTATTTGTTGTCCTTTTGCTTTAGAATCATATAGTATTTTACCGTTTGATAAGCGAGTAATTTTAGCATTAAAGCGTACTTTTTCACCACATAATAAAGGAACACGATAAGCTATCTCATCATCATAAATTTTTACTTCATTATTTTTAACAAAATTTTTCGGTAATATGGATTTTAAAATTACATTAACTTTATAATTATAAGCATCATCGAAGATAATATTATTACTATTATTAACGGCATATTTGGCCGGAATAATAGCTTCTCGTGCTTCTCCTACCATCATACCAATTATTACATTATCTAAGCCAAGCATTACAGGAGCAGAGCCTAAAGTAAAAGTTTTAGTATCTTCAGATATTAAAGTATTGTTCATATCTGATATTTGATAAAATACGGTAACTACATGTCCGCAAGAAGCGGGACCGATATTACCGCTACCGAGCGTATTAATTTTGAATAGTGTTTTGACTAAATCCTTACGTACTTCAATAGTGTAATCATTAGGATTAATAGGTCCATTTAACGGTTGTAAAATATTTTCAAAAAATGCTTTCCCTTCTTCGGTTTTAAGAGCATTTATCACTATTTTTGAAACCGTACGTTCAAATAAATTACCGTTTAATGAAACAGGTGGTTCCTTATTGATACTAGCTTGGTTTTCATCGGTAGATGAATTATTTGAAGCCGTTTGCTCTATAGTTGTAGGATTATTGTTGTCGGGAGATATTTTTAACTTTACTATATTGTAAAGTATTAGGATGACAATGATTAAAGATAAAAATTTCTGCATATATACTCATTTAATTTGAAAAATTGGCTGTAGCTATTTCAGAAATCTCAATACAAGCGAATTTTACATGACTCGCCTTTGCTCACGTATCATATATACGCTCTGCTCCGAGGACTTTATACTCCTTGCTCTTTTCTAAATTAAACTTCGTCTCTCCACTATGTCATTGATCAGGAGTATATGTTTTAGTACAACAAAGTGTACTATAACAATCAATTACTTAATAATCAAATGAGAATAAAAATAATTTGATTAATCAAAATAATTGATTTAGATTTAGATGCAGAATTTTATAAATATAGTGGTGAAAAGTGAAAAAATTTATAGTTTGTTTGTTATGTTTATGGACATTAAACATATTTGCTGCTTCTAAAACTTACCCTAATAAGCTTAATCGTTGCAAAATTACTAGAAATATATTTAATGATTATGAACCGAAAGTTTTTGAGACTACTAATAATTTGTTACGTAAAACAGGAAGATTATCAAAATTTGACGGTGAAAGGATATTAATTAAAGGAAAAATATTAGATCAAAATTGTGTGCCTGTTGCAGATGCTAAAGTTTATTTATGGCAAGTAGGAAGTGGAGGTAAGTACCCTTATGAACCTTTAAAAACTAGAGTTGATAAAAGAAGATTTACAAGTAAAAGCAATTCAAGCTTTACCGGTTCCGGTATTGCTACTACTAATAATAAAGGAGAATATTATTTCATTAGTATGTTGCCTTATAAATCTTCTCGTGATTTGAGAAGTGCAAACATAAGAATAGAGCATCCCAGTCTTACTACTCTTGAAACACGCTTAGACTTATCTGATAAAAATATGTGTGATAATGAGTGCGGTGAAGTAAATCCGATATTGATTGAACCACAAGAAAATATGCCGTCTTATTGTTTTGATTTAGTATTACAAGGTACGACGCTTAAGAGGTATTAGAAAAGTAGTATGTAATTTCCTCGCTCTTGTGTAATTCATGTTCTCGCAGGAATTACACATAGGTTTTTGGGAATGACATCATGCGGTGCTTCTAAAGGCTTTTTTATACCACAACTACATAATGTCAGTGCTAATACGAATAAATAAAATGTCTTCATTACTATAAATTATTATATGACCTCAAGAAATTGTAATAAATATCTTATATATATTATAGTGTTTTTATTATCTATAATCATTTTTATTCCTAAAATTCATGCTAAGCTCTATGAGAAGCCTAAGGATAAATTAGAATTTTTAAAAGGTTCAAGCGTTCCTGATAATATAATTTTTTTTGATGAAGAAAAAAATCAATATTCTCTTGATCAGTTTGAAGGAAAGACTATATTGTTAGTGTTTTGGGCGACTTGGAGTGCTCATTGTGTCAAAGAAATGCCTGACCTTGATACGTTACAAAAAGATTTTAGGAAATTACCTTTTTCAGTAGTTCCGATTTCAGAAGATTATCAAGACATAAAAGTTATTAAAGAATATTTTAAAAGTTATCAAATAAGATATTTGCCGATTTATCATGATTATAGAAATGAATTATTTAAAGCCTTAGGTGTTGTTAGTTTACCGACTAGTATATTAATAGACCCAAACGGCAAAATCATAACGAGCTTTGTCGGCAATACAAATTGGTATGACGAAAAAGTTAGAGATACTATTTTATCTGCCATTCCCGGAAATTATCCTGAACCTAAAAATAGTTATAATGAGCAATCTCTGAATAAATCGGCTAAGCCTTTGCCGCCAATAAAAAAGGATATAATTAAAAACGAGCAGAATAATGAATGAAGTAAATAAATCAACTATGGCGAATGCAGAATTTGATAAGATAATAACCAAACGGCAGATAAGTAAATTAGATCAATTATTTGCTTCGGTTTTTGGTGATTCTAAAGAAGTGATTGCCGTGTTACGCCTTAGCGGTGTTATCGGTAAAGTAAGTACTATGCAATCTGGACTTACTTTAGAATCATTAAATGAACTAATAGAAAAAGCTTTTAAAATAAAGAAATTAAAAGCATTATGTTTAATTATTAATTCTCCTGGGGGTTCTCCGGTACAATCTGAACTTATTGCGAAACGTATTCGTGACCTTGCTAAAGAAAATAAAATAAAAATTTATAGTTTTATTGAAGATATGGCGGCTTCAGGCGGATATTTGCTTGCTTGCAGCGGTGACTGGATATATGCTTCTTATAGTTCGGTGATAGGTAGTATTGGAGTAGTGTCAAGCGGATTCGGTTTCCATGAAGCGATTAATAAACTTGGAATAGAGCGTAGAGTTTATACGGAAGGAAAAAATAAAGCAATTTTAGATCCTTTTAAACCTATTAATAAAGAGGATCTTAAAATTATCAAAGATTTGCAAAAGCATGTTTACGAGCATTTTGTAGAATATGTAAAAACAAGAAGAGTAGGGAAGTTAACACAGCAAGACGAGATTTTATTTAACGGTGAATTTTGGGCAGGACAAACTGCTCTTGATTACGGTTTAATTGACGGCATAGGTGATATGTATAGCATAATGAAAGAAAAATTCGGCGATAATATTAAGTTTCAATATCTGTGTGCTAAACAGCATTGGCTTAAAAAGAAACTTGGTATGTGCAGTAAGATATTAAGCGATAATCTTGCTAATTCTTTAATTGATGCGATAGAAAATAAAATTATTAACGATAAATTTGATATAAAATAAATATACTAAGATAGAACTTGAAAAATTGGCGACAATATCTTTGTAAGTCCTCGGATGCTCGCGTACTTTTGTACGCTCCGCTCCTCGGCGTGCAAACTCATTGCTCTTTTCCAAGTTGATCTTCGTATATCAACTCTTCACGTATGAGAAAGATTATGAATATAACGCAAGTTAAAATTAAGAAATTAGAAAATTTTTCAGGTAGTTTGCCGGAATATGCTACAGAGCATAGTGCTGGGATGGATTTAATAGCCGCAAATGAGCAACCTATAACAATAAAAGCAGGTGAAATACAGCTAATTCCAACCGGTATCGCTATAGCATTACCTTACTCATTTGAAGCACAGATAAGACCTCGTTCGGGTCTTGCAGTTAAACACGGTATTACGGTTGCTAATTCACCTGGTACTATTGATGCAGATTATAGAGGCGAAATAAAGGTGATTCTTATTAATCTTGGTACACAAGATTTCGTTATAGAAAAAGGGATGCGAATTGCTCAGATCATAATATCCAAGTACGAACGTATATTATGGGAAGAAAGTAGTATCCTTACGGAAACGATGCGTGGTAGCGGTGGTTTTGGTTCTACTGGTGTTTAAGGATTCTAAAAACGTTATTGCAAGTGGGTATTGCCCTAATCGTCATTGCGAGCGACCGTAGGGAGCGTGGCAATCTAGAGCAAGATTTAAAAAATTCTATAAATTAGAATTTTTAACTGGATTGCTTCGTCGAATTACTACGTAATTCTTCTCGCAATGGCTACTCCAGTATCCATGCAACAAATCACACAACTTATGAAAATCACAATAAAATTATTAACTTCTATATTTTTGTTAGCTTTGAACTGGATCCCGTGGTCAAGCTACGGGATGACAACTGGGGTAAATTCTGATTATGTAGATAATGTTAAGCAAGTTTTTACACATATCGATCAAAAAAATTGGTCACAAGCTGAAGATTTAGCTCTAGAGGTAAATAATAAAGTTTTAACAAAAATTGTACTTTCTCAGAAATATTTAGATAATAAATATTCAGATAATAGTTTTGAACATGTAATAAGATTTTTACGCAATAACCCGGATTGGCCTCAAAACAAGCGGCTTGAAGAAAGAGCGGAAGAATATCTAAATAATAATACAAATAAAAAAGTCATTTTTGATTGGTTTAGTAAACATCCTCCTGTTACAGGCAAAGGTTATAAATTTTATGCGGCAGCTGCAAGTAGTTTAATCAAAGATCAGAAGATATTGCTACCTATTATTAAAGAGGCTTGGGTGTATGCCAATTTCACTCCTGAAGAAGAAAGTGTATATTACAATAAGTGGCATAAATATTTAACTGCAAATGATCATTTAGAGCGGATAGAAGAGCATTTATGGCAACATGATATTAGGTCTGCCGAGCAATCCCTAAAATATGTAGATCAAGGTTATCGTGATTCTTTTAAAGCACAAATTGCGATTATAGGTAAATTACCAAATGCTGAAAAGCTTTTTAAAAATGTTCCTGAAAAATACTATACTTCCGGTTTGTTATATCGTTATTTAGATTCTAGAAAGACGCAAAAACCGACAAGTGGAGATATTTCTTTATTTAAGAAAGCTAAAAATAACCGTAAACATTTTGCAAAATGGTGTCGCATTCAGTCCTATTATGCTCGTGAATTCATCGATTACAAAGATTTTTCAAATAGTTATAGAATTGCAACGATGCCCTTTGCGACTTGTCCTGAAACTATAAGAGAGCAGGAATGGCTTGCGGGTTGGCTTTCTTTAAGCTTTTTAAAAAAGCCTGATCAAGCATTAGTACATTTTAATAAGTTTATTAAAGTTGTTAAAACCCCGATTAGTTTAGCACGTGGATTTTATTGGCTCGGTCGTACTTATGAAGCAAAAGGCTATAAGCAAACGGCTAGAAAATTTTACGAGCAGGCAGCCAAATATTCTTTTACCTTTTACGGACAGGTAGCACATGTTGAATTAAATAGAACAAAATTAGTTTTACCTCCTATTCCTGTAATAACTTCTGAAGCAAGGAAAAATATCGAGAATAAAGAGATTATCAAAGCAATAAGGTTACTGGTTAAATATAATAAGCATAATTTAGCCATGATATATTCCAAAGCAGCTATTAAAAACACTAAAAATCCTGCAGAAATTCAAATAATTGCGAATATTATTAAAGCAAATAATAATACTAACCATATGGTTGAGGTGGCAAAAATTGCTGCCCAAAATCATGCTTTTATTCCAGATTGTGCTTTTCCAACGCCTTATAATCTAGGAGGTTTGCCTATCCCACCTCATTTAACTTATGGAATAATTAGACAAGAATCGGTCTTTGACCATAGGGCCGTGAGTTATGCAAATGCCATGGGGCTGATGCAGCTTATTAAGGGGGCTGCTTGTGATACCGCAAAATCTATAAATATGAAATGTAATATAGCAGATTTAACTAGGAATCCTGTATATAATATCAAGCTTGGTTCGCATTATTTCAAAAAATTATTAGATGATCATAAAGGTTCGTATATTCTGTCTATCGCCTCTTATAATGCAGGGAGTCATAATGTAGTAAAATGGATCGATAGATTCGGTGATCCAAGGGATATTAAAGATATAAGAAAGGTTGTTGACTGGATAGAACTTATACCTTATCGAGAAACAAGAGATTACGTTCAAAGAGTACTTGAAAATATTCAGATTTATAGGGTAATCTTAAATAAGAATAATAACTTGTACTTTAAGCGTGACTTGCATGCTTGCGATATAACAAAAATTAATTTTTATTAGTGTTTTGTTTTGAAATAATATATTATAGATACAAATATGATCTGGAAACTAATTAACAGTATGCATTAAGGAGGAGAATATGAAAAAGTTCGAGCAACACTTTAAGAAACAGCGTAATGATAACGATATTCAAGTAAAGAAATATAAAAAAGATCTTGATGTAATAGGCATTAGATATGACCATAAATTTGCGCATGTTGAAGTTCCAAATTATGCCAACGGCGGTTTTGAATGTTTTAAATGGGATTGGATGACAAGCACTACTGGTAGTCATCAAGAAATAGTACAAATATTTAAGAAAATAGTAAGAATTTTAAAAGAAGCTAAAAATAACACAGCCCAGTATGAAAACTTAGTATCTAACTTGGATGCTAGTACCAAAAATGCACTTGATGTTAATATTAAGAAGCATAATATTACTGTACCGACACCAGACACTGATAAGGTAATATCCGAAATATTATCAGGAATGCAAGCATGGCTAGATACAAAAAGTCATATTCCTCTAGAACTTAAGCAAAAATTCTTAGCGTTAGGTTCTAATAATTTAGAAGAGTTTATAGAAAGTGCTTTTAATAAATTTAACAATAAATGGATAGTTAAAGAATTTATTGATAATGCTTTTGTACCACCTAGAGAGGAAAGTAACAAATATCTAGCTGGTAGTGGTTGTGATTCAGTTGAGCAGCTATGGGTTAAAATTGGACATCTTAGAATAAGCGATGATTCGAATAAAGCTACAACCTCTCAGGCTTCATTAGATAGAATAAGCGATGATTCGAATAAAGCTACAACCTCTCAGGCTTCATCAGATAGAATAAGCGATGATTCGAATAAGGCTACAACCTCTCAGGCTTCATCAGAGAGTATAAATTCTATTGAGTTTAAAGGTAATACGCCAGATGAAGATTCAGATGATGATATAGAGGTTATATCACCGTTACTAGCATCTAAAGTAACGCTTAATAATGGTAAAAAAATTGATGTTAAGAAAATTATAGACGCAATATATAACCCACTAGATTTAGATTTTTATTTAAGGCAGTTAACTTCTGAAATCAATCAGTTTGTGAAAAAAGCAGTAGCATTAAAGTTAGCTTACGATTTTTATTATGATTATAAAGAGTTAAATGAAGTACGCTCTATATCGGAAGCATTAGGTATTAAGGAGGAGTTTAATACTTACAGCAATTTTAGCCTTGAGGAGCTAAAAGATGAAGAACTTAATATTACTGGTGGCGATTATTCGTATTTAGAATAATTTCTTTCCTATGTCATGTCGTTTATCCACGGCATGACATAGTAGGTTTACCTGTGCATATAACAATATCTATCAATGATATTCATGATTCTTAAAAATTTATCTTTACTAATAATATTATTCTTTTCAATATCAGCTTTTTCTGCTGCGACTAACCTAAAAAATATCCATATTACTGTTGTTGCTCCGGCAACAGGTGCTGATAATAAGACTTTATCGGATTTAAAAAATATTAATGGATTAAATTTACAAATTCATTCTAAGTGTTTTTCTAAAGGTAAGCTACCCTTTCTTGCAAGTAGCGATGAAGTAAGATTTAATTGCCTGCGGGATGCCTTATTTGATGAGTCTGATAATATAGTATGGAGTTTACGAGGTGGTTATGGCTCTGCTAGAATAATTCCAGGTTTACTAAAGCTACCAAAACCAAATAGAGAGAAATTCTTTATAGGATATAGTGATATAACGGCTTTACATCTTTTTCTATCACAAGAATGGGGATGGAAAACTATTCATGGTAGTAATATAGCTGACTTATTAAAAACTGATAAAGATCATAGTAATTTTATCAAGCTTGCTGAAATATTAAAAGGTCATGTAAAGCAGGTTAATATAGAGAACTTAGTACCTCTTAACAATATAGCAAAATCAAGTGATCTTGTTAACGGTAAACTAACAGGCGGTAACTTAACTATGGTACAAACTAGTATAGGAACGAGTTGGCAAATAAAGACCAAAGGCAAAATTCTTTTCTTAGAAGATGTGAATGTAGCTCCTTTTAGATTAGATCGTGAGCTTTTACACTTAAAGCAAGCAGGGTTACTTGAGGATGTTAAAGCTATAATATTTGGTTCATTTGGTAAAGATCTTGACGCCACAATGTTAGTGCTTCGTAATTTTGCGGATCATTTAAATATTCCGGTATTTAAAACAAATAGATTCGGTCATGAAAAAATTAATGATCCGATTATTTATAATACGGATAGTAAGATTGTCATGGGGAAGAATAAAGGATTTAAGTTAGTTATGGGATTGTAAGACTCATTGTGAGCAGTACCTAATCCGTCATTGCGAGTGACCGTAGGGAGCGTGGCAATCTGAGGACTTTGGTACGAGATTGCAATGACGGCTGTTATAATTAACTCTGCCTAATCAAATGTAAATAATCATTATATTTTGATAAATTCAAATCATAAGAAAAAGACTTATTTGTAACGTAATATTCAAGTAGTCTTATTAATCCTGCTTTATGTTTATTTAAAGTCTCGATGCTTAAAGCTATTTCCATTGTTTGCACATAAGGTTCGGTACTTGTTATTTTCACGTAGGCGATACTGATTTCTGGATTCCCATTGTTGGGTCTTGTTGCATTGCTCACTTCCACCTCCATCATTTCACGACTCGATCTCGGGATCCAGTCTTTTTTAATTTTTTTGTGTACCCCGTGGTCAAGCCACGGGGTGACATCGAAGGTGATAAATCCGTTTTCTAGTAACATCAAACTTTCGATAATAAGTTGCGGAGATAGTCCAAGCTCTATTGATTTCTTAGTCGGAATAGTACCAGTTTTATAATCCATTATAGTTATATTGTTGGATTTACTTATTTCAATGCGGTCAGCTATACCGATTATTTTTATATCTTGACCTGCAATATTTAGTCGTAATTCCCCGTTAGTTTCAAAATAGATTTCTTTGCAGTTTTTTCGGCGTTCTATATCAAATAAAATAAAAGCTTTACTGAAAGCCGTGAGTTTTATTTGCCAAGTTTTTTTTGTGTAAGTTGGTAAGATAGTGCCGTATAAAATATGATTACCGATATTTATTAAAGCAGCTTGTTTATCAAGCAAATTTAAATTAACATATTGTTTATCGTAATTTTTAGAATATTCCTCTAAAACTTTATGAATAAAATTACCGAAATCCGATATTTTAGGTTCTTCCCATATATTATCTTTTGGACGTAGTCCAAGGATTTTCTTAGCATAAAAACCGTATGGGTTTCTTATTAATGTTTCTATGTCGGTTACTGATAAGACGCTTGGGAAAGAAGTGCTTTGTGCTGTGGGTCTATTGTCATACCGTGGCTTGATCACTGTATCTATTATTTTGTGGCTCCCGCGATCAAGTCGCGGGATGACATAATAGGGTATAGGGATAACATTCTGTAACATCAAAAATAAATTACTAGGCACTGACAACTTCCCATCATATTTTTTAGCGTTTAGTATAATTACTTGTTTATTTTGTAGAAACAAATTGAAATAATCTGAATATAGAGTAGGGGTGATTTCATTGTAATCTATATTTAGTATCTGCAAGGCTTTATTACTAAGCCATGGGTGAGCTTTAGCGGTAGGTGTCCAGTTTTCATTATTAAAATGCGGTAATATAATGAAGTCAAATGCACATAATGCTAAATCTTCAGGCGCTCCTATGGTAATACTAGTAGAGTCAGTATTTTTATAATATTTGATATTAGAGAGTAAAAAAGAAAAAATTTTAGGAAAATCCTTTTTATCCGTTGAATTTATATATTTGCTATATGCAGTTAAATTTGTTAAAAACTCAGCTAATTCTGCTCCTCCTTCTTTTTCCCAAATAGTAGGCAAAAGTTTTTCAGCTATTTCTTTAGTTAAGGTCAGAATATCTAGTATATTATGTGGGTTATCGCTAAATAAAATATCTATTAAGTTACGACAATATTCTTTTGTATCCTCATTATCAAATTGTAATTGCAATAAATATTGAGGTGAGGATATAAAACGGTTTTTATTAGATAGCATTAACTCTAACTTCTGCACAGCGTCATTCACAAAGCTTGATATTGTACGCTCCGCAGACTTACTCTTAAATTCATTTTGTCTGAAATTTTCTGAATTTAGCTGTGTAGGATTACTGATTAAAGGATTTTTAAGTAATAAAAATAGGAGTTTTAAATCAAAATTATTACATAATATTTTAATAATGGAAGTTAGTAATTCACCTATATTAGTAAGCCTTAAGTCATTACCTAGTAGATCTTCGTATCTGTCTAAAAAATTGCAATATACTCTTTTAAGTTTATTGTTATTTGTAATGATTGCTATTCGTTTATCTTTATTACGGCTACATATATAGGCTATTTGTTGAGCCTCTTCATAAATGTCATTAGGTTCATAATAAGATATACAATCGCTAATCCGCTTGGAGGCTGGATTATAGTGAATTATGTAATTCTTTAATTCTTCTTCAAATTTTTTAAAAAAAACATTAGGCTTGAACGTTCCGGCTAGTATTATTTGCTTATTCCTATTCTTTATCCTTATTATTTCTGCGTGTAATAGCTTCAATTTATAAGATGCTTTAGTTTGTTTTTGAGTAAACGATATTTCTTCTTGCCATCTTAAAAAGCAATATTCTAGAAATTTATAAATCTTTTGCCAATAGTTAGAATTGTTATAGATTTCAATTAATTTTATATCGATATTATTAATTATAAGATCATTAAACAATTTTCTTAGAATTTTTGCAGCTTTTAATGATTCATGTTTATTACATTGTAAGTCTTTATATTCTGTAATTATTTTTGATATAATAAGAAGTTCTTCTATTTTAGATACATAATCCGAATCGGTTTGTTTTGACATAAGAGAATTAAAAGGAATAATGCTAGGTAATTTGATGTTATATTGATCGGCCAAAATTTTTGTTAACTCTAGGCATGAGCAATTATTAGGCAATATTATTTGAACTTCTGTACCTTTCGCTAATTTATCAATGATATACTCAGCAAAACTTTTCAAAAAAGAATAATCAGCAGTCATAAATAATGTTTTTTACGATAATATAGCAGATCCAAGGTCCGAAACAAATCTTATTTAAAACGATAATATAGTACAATAAACAATATTTGATTATTAGTTTCTTATTGAGTATCTTAAAATACATTAATTTCAATTTTATAAATAAGGTATCATATGCAAATTTTTATTATACTATTATAGTCTCTATAACATCACGAGCTTATGCTAATAATTTAAACTCACATATAGCTTATTGTGATCACATACAAGTAGGACAACAAGAAGATTTGGTAATACAAAAATTGGTTAAACTATTTGCAGCTGAAATGAATTGTATTATTAGCAGCTATTTACAACAATGGATGTGCAAGATGAGTAAAATATTCAATTGCTTGACAAGAACAATGTGGACATGTATTTATTGTCAGTATCAACTGGGAGATAATGGTAGAGGTTCTACTTTCGTATTTGAATGCTCTAAAAATTCCGTATGTTGTTGGCCACTTTGATATGAATATAATAAAGTGTTTGTAATATGTTCATCTAATTATGTTGAAAACTAATATTTACTTACTAGCTTTTACGAATTCTTTAAATAATTCTAAATCTACTCCATTATCGTTAAGATATTCAGGATGCCATTGAACGCCGATAACAAATTTATGTTTCGTTGATTCAATGGCTTCAATTATACTGTCTTCTGCTTTTGCAGATACGATAAGATCATTACCAAGTTGTTTAGCAGCCTGGTGATGAGTCGAATTAACCATAGTTTGTAGGTTATTATTAGCTATTTTAGCAAGTTTAGTATTTGCTTCTATACTAATTGCATGTGAAACTATATTTTTAGGTGAAGGTTGTGTATGGTTAATTATAGTGTCAATATAATCAGGAATATGTTTAATAAGCGTACCATTAAAAATAACGTTTAATAACTGCATACCTCGGCATATGCCCAAAACCGGAATATCTCTAGCTAATGCTTTCTTTAAAACTAATATCTCAAAATTATCACGTTCTTCATTAGAAATTACTGCATCTTCGGTGTATTCCGGCTCATAAAATTTAGGATGTATGTCTTCATCACCGCCTGGCATTACAACACCGTCAACAAATTCCATAAGCTGATTTATTGTATCAGTTTGATAAGGTAATAATAGCGGTACACCACCGGCTGCAATAATTGCATCGGTATAGTTTCTTCGCAATGCATACCATGGAAAAGCAGCGTAAGTATATTTTTCACAATTTTGTACTAAATCAGGTGTAACACCTATTATCGGTTTCTTTTTCATTTTGGTATCGTTTTATTATTTTTCTTTCATCTATGTAATTAAATTGTAATTGCGAGAAGTCGTAGACTTCGTGGCAATCTCGTGAAATAATAACAAACTCTTGAGATCGCCGCTTCTTGTTGCTAACGCAATTTCTCACAATGACGATTTGGCATCCACTAAAGCCACTATTACCCCTCAATATGCGGTGGTGTTTCAAAAGTATGGAACGGCGGTGGTGAGGTAAGCGTCCACTCAAGCGTATTAGCACCGTCACCCCACGGATTGGCCGGACAATTTTTGCCATATTTTAGCGTATAGAAAACGATAAATACAAAATAAAGAGCCGCCACCATAGAGATACCTGCTCCTATCGATGAAACCATATTCCAGCCGCCGAAAGCTTCAGGGTAATCCGGTATTCTTCTTGGCATGCCCGCAAGACCTAAGAAATGCTGCGGGAAGAAAGTTAAATTAACCCCAATAAATGTAATCCAAAAATGGATTTTGCCTAAAATTTCTGGATATTGTTTACCGGATATTTTTCCAAACCAATAATAAAAGCCTGCAAATGCCGTAAATAAAGCACCGAGTGACATCGTATAATGGAAATGTGCAACAACATAATATGTATCGTGCAGAACTCGATCAAGTGCCGAATTTGATAGGATTATACCAGTTACGCCGCCAATCGTGAATAATATAATAAATCCTATCGAAAATAACATAGGAGTTGGGAATGTAATAGAACCGCCCCACATAGTCGCTATCCAGCTAAATATTTTAACGCCTGTCGGAACTGCTATAATCATCGTTCCGGCAGTGAAATATATAAGTGTATTATAAGAAAGCCCAACAGTAAACATATGGTGAGCCCATACGATAAATCCGACGAAACCGATTATTACCATAGCTCCGACCATACCTTGATAACCAAATATAGGTTTGCGTGAAAAAGTTGAAATAACATGACTTACTATACCAAAGCCTGGAAGTATTACGATATATACTTCAGGATGACCGAAAAACCAAAATAGATGCTGAAATAATACAGGATCACCGCCGCCATCAGGCTTAAAGAAAGTGGTACCAAAGTTACGATCAGTAAGGAGCATAGTGACAGCCCCGCCAAGCACCGGCATAGCTAAGATTATCAGAAATGCAGTTACTAAGATAGACCAAACAAATAAAGGCATCTTGAAAAGACCCATCCCTGGAGCTCTCATATTAAAGATAGTAACAATTAAGTTAATTGATCCGAGGATTGACGATAGACCTGTTAAATGTAAGCTGAAAATAGCCATATCAACTGCTGCCCCCGGGTGACCGCTCAAATTACTTAAAGGAGGGTAGAGCGTCCAGCCCGTTCCCGGTCCGCCGTCAACAAAAGCCGAACCAATAAGTAAGAAAAAAGCAGGAATTAGTAGCCAAAAACTGATATTGTTAAGGCGTGGAAATGCCATATCGGGAGCCCCTATTAATAGAGGTACGAAATAGTTACCAAAACCACCAAACAACGCCGGCATAATCATAAAGAATACCATAATAACCGCATGTGCTGTGATAAGCACGTTATATAGCTGGAAATCATGATTTAAGAAAGTGCCGCCGGGCATTGCAAGCTCTAACCTAAATAGAAGAGAAAATAACCCTCCGACAATTCCGGCAAAAACGGCAAATATGATATACATAATGCTGATATCTTTGTGATTGGTAGAAAAAAGCCATCGCCTCCAACCGTTCGGGATGTGCTGGTCATCGTGATAAATTTCGGTAGTAGTTATATCCATAATTATTATTTTGCCTGTTTTCATTTTTCACTTTGTTTGTTCTGGTATGCAATTATGTCATTGTTTTTTGGTTCTAAAAAAGTGCTATATGTCATTCATGCAAAAGTAGGAATCCAGGCCTTTCTGTGTCATGCCAAACAAGCTTGCCGTATCTCTCTCTTAATCAGTAGATACTAAAATAAATTCAAGATGACTATAAATTGTTCTGGATTCCAGTTTTCACGGGAATAAAAAATATTGTATTATTTTCCTTAAAAATTAGGAATGTGATACTTAATCTTTTTCCTTTTAAGGTTATTTAAGTGTAATTTTAGTATTTTCTCGAGTTTAATTTGATCTTTTGGTTTATTTTTAGTTATTACATAATTTACAAATGTTGATACTATTAAATGAACATAAGAATATTTTTTAAAAATGTAATTGCGTTCATACGTAATTTCGGTATTACAATTGCTATATCCTGCAAAAGTGATTCAGCATATAGATATTCACATTTTGTTCCCATTCCCATAGAATAACTTACATATTTTTTGATAAAATGTCACACGTTCTTAAACTCTATTTTTCTGAACCTAAAGATTATATAGGTAAGTCCTGTAAAAGCTGCTATATTTATTTCCTCATTTTCATTTTTTCTAAGAAAATATAAACAAACTTCTAAAGCTTCCTGATAATTTAAGGAGTTTTGACAGAAGCTTAAAATAAACGTTTTTTTCTTCTTCATTTATTTAAAGAAGAGATTAAACCTTTATCAGTAAACTTTTTTAATTTTTTACCAGTAAAAAAATCAACTCCATTTTCAACATATGCTAAATAAATTTTTCTTGTTAGTATTGGTACAACTCTCAATATCACAGAATAAATCAAGAGTTGCTACATAAATGCGTTTATTACTACTTTTCAAGTTTTCAAATAATAATGGTAATATTAAATCCTCTTGAATATTATAAAATCTACGTACTAATTTAGCAAGACAATCTATTGCATCATCATGATCTTCATAACGCCCTACATACTATAAGATAAAAAAAGTTTTTCCCACTCAGGCTAATCAGCTATATCATGATGATTTATTCTTTTTCACTTATTATCATATAATTAGTTAGCCGCCAATTTTGGCTTCTCGCTATTCATGCTCTTCTTGTTCTTGCTTGCAATCCAACTGTCGAAATCCTCTTTACTTACTACTTCTATAGCAATCGGCATGAAGCCGTGATTGATGCCGCATAGTTCAGAGCATTGTCCGTAATATACGCCTTTTTTCGCTACTCGTGTCCAGGTTTCATTTATTCTGCCTGGGACTGCGTCTATTTTAAAACCAAGTGACGGAACAGCAAAACTATGTATTACATCACCTGCGGTAATGAGAAATCTTACGGTAGCATTTTCAGGGATAATAATTCGATTATCAACATCCAATAATCGTTTCTGGTCAGGTTTTAGATTCTCATCAGAGATCATTACGCTATCAAATTCTAAATTATCATGATCAGGATATATATAATGCCAATACCATTGATAACCTACTACTTTAATAGTTAAATCTGTCTCGGGTATTTTTTCAGCATGACGCAATATTCTAAAAGACGGTACTGCAATAATAACTAAAATTATAATAGGTATTACAGTCCAAATTATTTCTATTAAAATATTATGTGAAAATTTTGCCGGTACAGGGTTATTTTTTGCATTAAATCTGATACATACAAAGCCAAGTAATCCAGCAACAAATAAAACAATAGCTGTTGAGATATAAAGCAGAAAATTATGAAAATGATGTAATTCCTCCATAATCGGACTTGCTGGAGGCTGGAACGTTACTTGCCAAGGTAACGGCTCGGAGGCAAAGCAATTACTACTAACAATCACAAAACAAATTAAAACAATCGAGATCTTCCCAAAATTCGTTTCTAGAGGTAATTTAGACGTCAAGTCTAGACTCGTATCCTTACATATGTCTATGGTGGCAAGCACTTCCGGGCCTCCTTTAAATGCCTCTATATAAGCTGGTTTGGAAAGATGTCTAGTAATATTTTTCATAGCACATATATAAGTTATTCCTATATATAATATATATGTATATACAGTTTTATTAAAGTAAAAATCGATAAATTTTTGTAAAAGCTACACATTTTTAATAATCTTTGAGCTAGAAAGTGTACCTATATTAGGATGTTGCAGTAAGTCAATAACTTCTATTACTTTCGTATTTATTCATTTTCCTTGAATTTGTTTATTTATTAATTGAAGGATCGTGCTTTGTTACAGCGATTACAGAAGGACAAATATTTTGTACTAATCAGGCATAATCATTAAAGTCTTTTAGTTTATGTAATATAAGTACTTTATCAACAAATGTGAAAGAACTTAAAAATTTTGCTCGTTGTAATTGATTATGTATAGGTTGACGTTTTTTATATTTAATAATTGTTTCGTCAGGCTCTAAAGCAACTATTAAGTATTTAGCTTGTTTCTTAGCTTTGCGTAGAAATTATATATGACCGTAATGTAATAAATCAAAACAACCGCCTACTAGAACTATTCCACTATTTATATTGCAGTTTTTATTTAAAGAAATATTCTCATAACATCCTATTTTGGCGGTTTGACAGTATTATGGTTAGATGAACAGGATATAAGATTTATAAAAATTAATAAAAATAAGAAAAGTTTAGGCATAATCTTTCTAATATAATTTAATAAAGATTAACTTATATAAAAAATTTAATTTTAACAATGCAAAACTAACAAAGCAGAGATAAAACAAAATTTTACAATTATCTATTGTAATTTGTTTGTATATAATTCATATTATTAGTAATGAAAAATTGATTCAAATAATCTTCAGAGCAATTTTAATGAATGATACCGCACAATCTTATGATTTTAATGGCGTATTGCCATCATCTTTTATTAGTGCACATCTTAGGAAAGTTCTCATCTCTTCGTCCTTATTATTATTTATAGGATTAGTTTTTTTCGTCTCTTTTGCCGTTAATAATTATGTTAACAACACTTTATCCATCACTTTAGTACAACCTGATAGTGATGAAGAAGAAACAATTTCATTTAAAGAAGTAGTAGTAAAAAAAGGCGATACTATAAAGTCAATTTTAATAGAACAACATATCCCTAAAAATGAAATAGAAAAAATTGTCAGTTTAATAAAAGAGAGAAAATTATCCTCTGCTCTTAAAATAGGTCAGCAAATTACTTTTGAGTATGAAACAAAAATTACTGAAAACGAGCATGAAGATCTAACATCAGAGGTAAAATTCTTAAATAAAATCATTATAATTGTGGATAAGCTCAAGACTATTCAATTAATAAGAGAAAACGATAATTTCAAAGTTGAAGAAATTATAGTACCTTTAACTAAAAAAATTGCTAAATCATCGGTAAATATTGAATCAAATTTTATGTCAGCTCTTAAAAAACTGGGTTTATCAAATAATAGCATAATAGAGCTGATTAATGCTTATGCTTATCAAATCGATTTTCAACGTCAAATAAAAAGTGGTGATACCGCAACCGTAATAATGGAACAATACGTAACGGAAGACGGTAAATTTTCTCACCACGGTAAAATCCTGTATGTTTCATTAAATCTTTCAGGAAAAGAATATAATATATATCGTTATTCCCATGATAATAATGCAAATAATCATGCATTTTTTTCAGAAGATGGTAAAAGCGTAAAAAGAAGCTTACTTAAAACTCCGTTAAAAATTATAAAAGTTTCTTCACATTACGGTAATAGAAAACATCCGATACTCGGTTATACTAAAATGCATAAGGGAGTTGACTTTGCAGCTCCAACCGGTACGCCTATATATTCCGCAGGAAACGGAGTTATAACGGAGATGGGTTGGAAGTCGGGTTATGGAAAATTTATTCAGGTAAAACATAGCGGTACGTTATCTACTGCTTATGCTCATGCTTCAAATTTTGCAAAAAATTTAAAAGTGGGAAGCGTAGTAAAACAGGGGCAGGTTATAGCATATGTTGGGAGTACCGGTAGAGCTAGCGGATCACATTTGCATTATGAAGTTAAAATTGACGGCAAACATGTTAATCCTATGTCGGTTAAAACAACACCTGGTGTAGAGTTAAACGGAAGAAATTTAGAGAAATTCAAACAATTTAAGAAAGAAATAAAAGCTTTAAATGTTAAGCTTGATAAGGAGTTGTAAACTGATAAAGCAGCATAGGTTTCATTATAGGATAGCCGTCATTGCAAGCGACTGAAGGTGTTGTTGTGTGGATAGTCTTATGTTATTTCGGCGTGGAATTGTTGCGTGGATCGGTTTTTTGTTGTCATCCCCGCGACTTGATAGCGGGATCCAGTTAAAAATACTAAAATTATTAGTATTTTTATTGTTTTTTTGGATACAGTGGCCAAGCAACGGTATGACACCGAATGGATTTTTTGGTCCACGTAACAATGCCTACTCGCAATGACGATTTGCGTAACCAGTCCCATGCATTTAATTTTTCATAAACATCTATGTGCCTACTCATAAAAAAACTATATCTAACATTTGCTCGTAGTACTAGTATAATAATCACCTTAGTAATTATTGATCAGTTAAGTAAATGGTGGTTTATTGATAATTTGAGATGGACACCAGGCTTAATGCTCAAGGTTACTTCTTTCTTAAATATGGTTTATACTTGGAATTACGGTATTAGTTTTGGTCTAATGCGTGAATATTATCAGTATAGTAATGCTATTTTTTTAATAACGAACACGCTTATTGTCTGTTATTTATATTATTTGATGATACGTTCAAACACAATAGGGAGTTTTGCCGGTTATAGTTTTGTCATTGGTGGGGCTGTTGGTAATCTAATTGATAGGTGTTTTAGAGGGGCAGTCTTTGACTTCATTCATTTCCATTATCATAATTATAGCTTCCCCGTATTTAATTTAGCTGATTGCTTTATTACAATAGGAGTAATTATCTTAATAGAAGATTATGATAATACTAAAAAAGTTATTGAAGAAAAGATTAAAGGGAATTATGATAATGCTCAAATTGAAGCTATGGCTGAAAAAATTCGTAACACCGATCAGGGCGGTAACGATAAAGTATAATTTAAATTAAAGGTGTTTAAGTGAAAAAGATTTTTTTATTATTGACTGTTTTATTAATTACTTCTGCTTGTAGTAAAAAGTTAAAAGAAACCTTAGGTATATCAACAGCTGGACCTAATGAGTATCAAGTACAGCGTGCTAAAACACTGGAAGTGCCTCCTCATTATTATTTACCAGACCCTGGGAATAGTAAAACAACTTATGGTAATGTAAAAGGACAAGGGGAATTTAATGAAGGTGAAAAGGCTTTAATGCAGGATATGGATTAAGAATTGTATTATCCCGTAGCCCCATCCACGGGATGACAATTTTGCGCTCACCATATCAATTACAAATTTATGCATTCTAATACAAAACAAAAAATAGGTGTTTTTGGGCTTGGTAAAACCGGTATGTCGGTTTATGAAGAGCTGCATGGTAAATGTGACATAATTATTTATGACGATTTAAAAGCAAATAGAGATATATTTGAAAAATTATATAGTAAAAGTGCTATTGTTGCTTTATCTGATTTAAGATGGCAAAATTTAGATAAAATTATCTTAAGCCCTGGAGTTCCTTTAACACATAAGATAGTAGGTATTGCAAAAAATTTTAATATTCCAGTCATTTCTGATATAGATTTATTATTTGAAAAATCAAAAAATTTAAACTTTATCGCCATAACTGGTACAAACGGTAAAAGTACTACTACTGCTTTAATAAGCCATATCTTAAATAGTAGCGGTTTAGACTATCAGGTTGCCGGTAATATTGGAGTTCCTGCTTTGCAAGCTAAAGCAAGTAAGGACGGATATGTACTTGAATTATCTTCTTTTCAGCTAGATCTAGTAAAAATCTTTACAGCTAAAATAGCAGTGCTTCTTAACATAACTCCAGATCATTTAGACAGACATCAGCATATGAACGGCTATATTGCAGCAAAATCCAAGATTTTTGATCGAATGGATAAAGATAGTTATGCAGTAATTAATATTGATAATGATTATTGTCGTGAAATTTTTATCACATTACAGCAGGAGCAACGTATAAAACTAGTTCCTTTTTCGGTTACTAAAATTCTTGAAAACTGCATTTCGGTAGTTGATAATAAAATTAACGATAATTTTTTTGATGATATAAGGTTTGAATGTCAGTATAATTCAGAAAGCTTCAGACAAAATGAATTTCAAGGCGAGCCTGCGGAGCGTATAAAAGTATGTGAGCACAGGCTGGACCTACAAAATTCGCTTGTATCAAATTTTCTGAATGATGCTGTACCTTTTAATAACAATTTGCAAGGAACTCATAATGATGAGAATATCGCTGCAAGTTATGCAGTAGCTAAAATAATAGGAGTAGAACCTAAAAAAATACTTGAGTCTATAAGTGGTTTTCAGAGTTTACCGCATAGAATGCAATATATCTGTAGTATAAATAATATAAATTTTTACAATGATAGTAAAGCGACAAATGCTATATCTGCCGTACAATCAATTAAAGCACTTGATAATATTTACTGGCTTGCTGGAGGAATCCCTAAAGATGGCGGTATTGAATGCATAAAGCCTTATTTCAGTAAAATTAAGAAAGCTTATTTTTATGGTCAAGCTAAAGAAATATTTGCAAATACTACTAAGAATATAGTAGATTTTGTAATATGTGATAATCTTGAGCAGGCTTTTGATCTTGCTTATAAGGATGCAGTAGGTGATAATGCGGAGTTGAAAAATATCTTGTTAGCACCTAGTTGTAGCTCATATGATCAGTTTAAAAATTTTGCAGAGCGTGGCGAGTTGTTTATAAAGTTGTGTAGTATACTATCACCCGTGGCTTGACTGATAGTACCGGACGGTTGTTAAAAAATTTTCGATGTCATAGCCGCGAAAGCTGGGAGCCAGACTAAAAAATCTTTAATTTTAAAGACTTTTTATTAGATAGTTTTTGCAAATAAAGCTTCTTGAAGCTTTATTTAACTGGATTCCCGCCTCCATGGGAATGACATAAAACGAAAAAGGTCCGGTACTATAGGCGTGATCATGGTATGACCTCGAGCATATTTTCCGATCCATGCAATAACATAAATATAGTCATGAATAACGAAATATCCAATAATTTTATAAAATTATGGTGGCGGAGTACCGATAGGCAAATAATAATTTCTTTAATTATCTTATTTGCTTTTAGTCTAATGCTTGTTACTACCTCAGGTTCGGCAGTAGCAAGTAGAATAGGGCTTGAAGAAAGTTATTTTGCATCTAGACAAATATTTTATTTAGCTGCTGCTTCAGGTCTTATATTATTATTTTCATGTCTTAATAAAAAATGGTTAAGGCGTTTTGCAATAATTGGGTTTATTGCTAGTATAGTTTTATTAATAGCAGTTAAATTTTTTGGCTATGAAGTAAAAGGAGCAGTGCGATGGATTAATATTTTAGGTCTATCTATTCAACCTTCGGAATTTATCAAACCGTTTTTTGCAGTTGTGACGGGCTGGATATTGTCGCTGAAATTTAATGATGATTTTCCAAGTTTTACAATTTGTATAATATTTTATTCTATTGTTGCTATTCTCTTAATTATTCAGCCGGATTTTGGAATGCTTGTAATGATTACGGCGGTTTTCGGTATTCAGCTATTTATTGCGGGTATGCCGATATTTTGGATTGTGCTAGCCGGTTTTTTAGGCATGATAGGAGTCACTATTGCTTATTTTTGGTTACCTCATGTAACGCAAAGAATTAATTCATTTTTAGATCCTGATAGTAGTGAGAATTATCAAGTTAGTAAATCTCTTAAGGCTTTTGAGCATGGCGGTTTATATGGACGCGGTCCAGGAGAGGGAGCAGTAAAGCAGGTACTACCTGACTCACATACAGATTTTATTTTTGCTGTAGCAGGTGAGGAGTTTGGAGCTATTATTTGCCTGGTTGTTATAGGTATATTTGCTTTTATAGTATTAAGAAGTCTTATTAAATTATTAAACGAAACAGATAAATTTGTACAATTCGCTGCTAGCGGTATAATTGCACAATTAGGGCTTCAGGCGATAATTAATATGGGCGTAACTTTACATTTATTACCTACTAAAGGTATGACATTGCCGTTTATTAGTTACGGTGGTTCTTCAACGCTTGCAATAGCTATCGCTACCGGTATGCTTCTTGGCTTTACAAGACACCGTACTCCTTTAAATTCGTACAAAATTCGTAATGTTGAAATATGAAAAAAATAATTTTAGCAGCAGGTGGTACGGGCGGGCATTTTTTCCCGGCTGTTGCTCTTGGAGAAGAATTAGTGAAACGTGGATATGAAGTTCATTTTATTACTGATTTAAGATGCCAAAAATATATAAATCAGAATCTGGGGTTAATTTTTCATATCTTAGATTTAAAACGCTCAAGTAATATTTTTTTATTTTTACCAAACTTATCAATTGCGATCTTAAAAGCTATTAAATTATTATACAATATCAGGTCTTCAGCTATTATAGGATTTGGCAGTTATCCTGTTATATCTTCGATGTTTGCGGCAGTTTTTTTAAGAGTACCGATTATAATTCATGAACAAAATTCTTACCTCGGGAAAGTTAATAAATTTTTTGCAAGCTTTGCTAAAAGGATAGCTATTTCTTATGAAGAGGTAAAAAATTTACCGGAATTTGCAAAAAGTAAAATAGTAGTTACCGGTGGGATAGTTAGGGAGAATATTAGGGAGTTGGATTCTATAGTGTACTCAGCGTCACACCGTGGCTTGATCACGGGGTCCAAAAAAATAAAAAAAAGACTGGATTCCGTGGTAACGCCACAGAATGACAAGCTTTTTACTATATTCATCTTTGGCGGTAGTCAAGGAGCTACGTTATTTTCAGAGCTGATACCTGCAAGTATCCAAATTTTGATGCAAAAACAACCAAATCTTAAATTAAATATAATCCAGCAAGCCGCATTAGATGATCAAGTAAAAATAAAAGATATATACTCGAAATTAAACATTAATTATGAATGTGCCGAATTTTTTGATAATATGGCATTGCAATATAAAGAAGCCGATGTAGTGATTTCAAGAGCAGGAGCATCTACTATAGAAGAATTGACATATATAGGGTTGCCGGCAATCTTTATTCCACTGCCTAGTGCTGCGGATAATCATCAATATTACAATGCAAAATTATTGGAAGATAAAAAAGCAGGATGGTGTTTAGAGCAGAGTGATATTTCTGCAGGAAAATTAGCAGATAAAATACTCGATTTGATAAGTAATCCTAAGATATTAGAAGAGGCTTCAAAAAATTTATTAAAAAGAAGAAAAGAAGGGCATGTGTTGTTAAGTGATTTAATAGAAGGAGTGATTTATCACCCCGTGGCTTGACACCTGGGTCCAGAAACAAATAAAAAATGCTGGATCCTGTGGTTAAGCAACGGGATAACAGTAAGGTACGCAACAATACCAAAAATACCTCAGAATAACAATAATTTAATTAAGTGCACAGCAGTTTGGTTCTTTGTCCTTGCAAAATTGGCTATTATGTGGCATTAATCATAATAAAAGTTTTGGAATAATATAAATATATGTTAAAGAAAATTATAATATTATTTTTAGGAATGTTTTTACTTTCAGCTTGTACGGATAATTTTAGAAGCTATTTTCAAAGATCCGCAAATAATAGATTGGTTGATAGTAAAGGTGCTAGAGGCGGCAAAAGAAAACCAGTATATAATAATAAATATATTACTTTAGCTAAAAAGAATATTATAGAAGATAATCTTGATTATGATAACGACGATGATGATGACTATGATAGCGATAGTCCTTTAAGAGGAGAGAGAATCGATCCTGTAAAGAGAAATCGTGAAATGTATCTTAAGATGATTAAAAGGGATATAGCAAGGCAGAAAGCAGAATCCGGCTTCACTGAATCCGATGATGATATGACTTTAAGTAGAGCAAATAAAAAGGTTAGAAAAGACGATAGCGATAAAGAAAAAAAGATACAAGAGGAATTAAATCAGATAAAAGCAATGCTGAGAGAAACTAAGCGTGATATATCAAAATATACTTGTCCAAATGCTACAGTAAACCAAAATTATGCACCGCCCGTTACAAATTATGAACCTATAAATTATCCACCAGTAAAAAATAGTAAGCCGTATAATAACAATTCTAAGGTAAAGCATAAATTTATCCGTGAAGATGATGAGGACGCTAGTAATGCTTGTTCGATATAATATATGTCATATATTTATCACTATCAATAGGTTTATTATTTTTTAATAAAAATTAATATTTTAACATAGAAATATGTTAAATTTATTAATAGGTATATTATAAAAAGTAAACTCTCAGTAAGTACTTCTAGTCTTACCTTTATAAAAGGTCTTCAAAATCCTATTGTTGCTGAAATAAAAGAATCAACAAAAATTACTTTTTTAAAGATCAATAGCTTAAAAAAGCTTACGTGATGGCTTCAGATGATGTTCTATTCAAGCAACAATGGAATAGATATTATATGCTTTAAAATCTGTAGAATCTGCAAAGCAACATTTGACGGACAAGATACAAGAATGTTTTAATAAATTAAATGACTACGGCATTTGTGTTGCTTGCTCATTTGTTCAGTATAAAAGAAGCGGTAATGACATATTAGAATTTGTATCACCTTATTTATTAAAAAACGTATCTGATATGGAATATATTAAGACATATATTACTGAAGCATATATAAAAGAGAGTAGTAAAAATGATGCTATGGAATGAACAATCTTGATAATGCTGTCACCCCATGGCTTGTCCATGGGATCTAGTTAAAATACTAATATTATTAGTATTTTTAGTTATTTTTCTAGATATCTTGGTCAAGCCACGGTATGATACCGAACGAGTTGCTCGAGCTAACAACATTAGACTTATGGCATAACTTGTTTCTAAAGGTAATTTGTACGTCAATACTATCCATTCATCCTTATGTACTATAGTGTACGCTGCAGTTCTGTGCTTCGTGTTTCCTTCAAATTCCTCTTTATTAACTACGTTATACAAGAAGTCTAATGTTAATCTTTCCAATTTAATTCCGGATAGGTTCTAATTTCAGCTTTATAATTGCTGTTTTTTAGCCATTTCTTAGCTGCTTCCAAATACAAGAAGATTTATCGGCTTAATATAAAGAGTAGTAGTTGTGATGTGAGTAACCCACCGACTACGGCAAAGTCCTAGAGAGCTTCTCTCAGCACCAGTAGCTCCGACTCCAAGGGAGCTCCAATTAATGCGGCTATGGTAGTCATCATAATCGGTCTGAATCTTATTATACATGCTTCATCAATCGCTTCATGCAAAGATTTATTGCCGGTACGTTCAAGGTCCAAAGCAAAATCGATAATCATGATAGTGTTTTTCTTAACGATACCGATTAGCATTATAAGCCTGACAAATCCGTCAATATCAAGTTCGCTATTAAATATTAGTAGAGTGAGTAATGCTCCAAATATAGCGGTAGATAGCTCTGAAAGTATGGTTATAGGATTCACAAAACTCTTATATAACATGCCGGATAATATAAATAACTATAACGGCAAGTCCACAAGCAATAGCCCAGATCGGAAAAAGACGATTGAAATGCCTGAGCAGTTCCTTGAAAGCTTCCGGTAATCGTATCCGGAATTTGTAAGTCTCTTATTGCCTGATTAACTTTTGGAACGGCATTACTAATTGAATACCCGTCTTGTAGTTTAAATGATACTGTAACCGAAGGCAATTGCCCGAAATGTGAAATACTAAGCAGATCAACAATATTAACAATTTTAGTAATGGTAGTTAGCGGTACTAAATTGCCGTTTGTAGAGTTAATATTGACTAAAGATAACATCTGCACTAAAGTTTGTGGCTGTGCTATTTGTAAGTCCGAAGTTACGTCAATAAAACTTGGCATCCGTACAAGCTTGTCTTCTAATTTCGGTGTAAAGTTAAATAGCTCATCTTGATCGAGTCCTTGCATAGTATATTAATGTTGGCTTTTTGTTTCTTGTCCGCCAATTGTAATAGTTGAATATATACTCTTAAACCTACTAGATGATATAGTGTTGAGCGTAACTGGTCTATAACTGCATCAGCTCCTATTCTTTGATTTCTTGGTTTTAAGCTAATAAAAATCGTACCTTGCTTAACGGCAGAGTTTATACCCGAAACACCTGCGGCCGAAAAGAATGAATCTATGTTATGGTTTTTAAGTAATACATTGCTTACTTGATGCTGTTATTTTACCATCGCATAAAAGGAAATAGTTTGGGAGGCTTCAGTAAAAACTAAGATTTGTCTTGTATCGGAATCAGGCATAAAGCCTGTACGGATTTTCCCGAATAAATAAGCCATTGCGATGATGACTAAGAGAAATATCATCATAGTAGTGTTTGAATGCTCTACTACCGTTTTTATACTGCTACCATATTTTTGTTTGACATATTCAAAGGCACGTTCGGTTAGTGATAGACCGTCATTACTCTTCTCATTGTCATACCGCGGCTTGACCGCGGTATCCATATTAAAAGTTTTTTATATTTTCTTGGATCCAGCGATCAAGTCGCAGGATGACAGACGTAGTCTTTTCCTCGCAATGACGATCATTCAAAAACACATTACATCACATTGGAGTTACGGTTATCGCAATAACTCCCGAAAGTAAAATAGCGGTAGTAATAACAACCGCAAGTTCGTGTAGTAATTTCCCTAAAATTCCGCTCATAAATAATATCGGTATGAATACCGCCATTAGTGATAGAGTCATTGAGACGATAGTAAATCCTATTTCTTTAGTACTATTAATACATGCTGCTATTTTATTCTCACATTTTTCCATCTTTTATAGAGTCAACTATTTCAATAGTGTTAGTATCGTGCTGTTTCTGAATAGCAAGTATTACTACAGGTTTATCTCTCCAAGCGGATATTTGATTGTGAGCTACGTTATCGATGGTTTTACCGATCTTTTTAAGAAAAAGCGGATTACCGTTTTTATAAGTTAATATTAAATCATTATATTCTTTAGCATTTTGTAGTTGCCCGTGGCTCTAATGCTCGAGTAGATATCTTTACCGTATAAAGCTCCAGTCGGTAAATTAACGTCAGCAGAGCTGATAATATTCGATACTTGGTTAAGCCATAGATTATTTGCTTCCATCTTAACCGGATCAATTTGTACACGCACTGCAGATTGTTGTGAGCCGTACACTTGTACATGTGCAACACACGGTAACATTGATAAATGTTCAGGTATAATTGTTTCAGCGTAATAGTCCACAGTATATAAAGGGAGAGTATCAGAGGTTAAAGATAAATAAAATATGGGTATATCAGCATGATTTACTTTACGATATGAGGGTGGAGTAGGTAAGTTGTGCGGTAGCTGCTTGTACGTCTTGTGCCGCTGCATCTATATCACGCTCTAAATTAAACTGCAAAGTAATTTGAGTAGTGCAGTTACTGTTAACCGAACTCATCGAATCAATATCGGATATCCTAGAGAACTACTTTTCAAACGGTAATGCAACTGAAAATACCATAGTGGTTTGATCAGATCCAGACAAGCTTACCGAAACCTGAATAGTCGGAAAATCGATGTAAGGTAAAACGCTTACCGGTAATAGCCTATAGTTGAATGCTCAAAACAGCAAAATAGTCGCCATGAATAAGGCAGCAAGAACCGGACGCTTAATAAATATTTCTGAAATACTCAATTATTCCTCACACCTGTCATTCTGTGGTTTGTCGACTGAATCCAGTAATTACAAATTGTATACATATTAAGTTTTTAAAATTAAAATTTCTCTTTATCTTGGATTCCCACCTACACTGGAATGACATAGGAAGTAAGAATAAACTACTCCTCCCTAACACTCACCTCTGGTCCGTTAGATAATCATAGCTGCCCGTTGGTGATTAGCGTTGCACCATCATCTATATCGCTTTTAATAACAATAAAATCATCATTAGAAAAAACTATATCTATATTCTTGACCACGGCCTTATTGTCTTTATTGACCACAAATACATAAGGTCATTGATCATTAGTTTGCATCGCCTTAGACGGAACTATTAGAGCATCTTTTTCTGTGTAGATGCAATGATACACGTACGAATTGCCAAGGCCACAATATTAGGTATAATTTCTTTGACTTTTATAGTGCTGCTATTTGGATGAATTGCATTGTCTACCAAGACTATCCAACCATCTTTAATTTCTTGATCGTTTACGGTTCTAACCGTCAAAGCCAAGTCATAAGATTTTTGAGATTTATTAATATGGTCTAGATATTCTTAAGGTACGAAGAAACTGACATAAATAGGTGAGATGATATTTATAGTGACAAGACTTTATGGTGACACTAAATCACCTATATCAACATTACTCTCACTAAGTTTACCGTCAAAAGGAGCTACTATTTTTGAATACTTGATTTGTAAATTCGTATCTGCAATAATTGCCTGATCACGTTCAACAGCAGCCCCAAGCATATCCATATTAGTTAGCATCTGTAAATATTGCTCTTCCGAAACGGCTTTTTCTTCAGATAAAGCACGATATCTTGCTTCTTCTTTTATAGCATTTTTTAGGTTATAAGTATCACTTAGTAAATTTGCTTGTGCTTGATGTAATTGATTTTGCAACGGACGAGAATCGATTTTATATAATAAATCACCCTCTTTTACTTCTTGTCCATCATCAAAATTTACACTTAATATTTGTCATGTAACTTGAGGTCTAATATCGGCACTTTGGTAAGTTTCAGCCGCTCCTGCAAGCTCTATCACATAAGGTACATCTTTTCTGATAACTTTTGTTATTTCAACCGGAGTTGCTATAGTGATTTGTTTACTACTTTTATGATGATTTTTTATTACCCAAACCACTAATATTACTATTAGCACTAATAATGTTATCAATATCAAATTCCGCATTATTGTTTTAAGGTGTTTGTGTTCTTTTTGCTCATTTATGCAACAAGGCTTGCAGTCGCTCGCAATGACGTGGATCGTACTACCACTCTCCTACACGAGCATGGAAAATATTAACCATAGAACTTAGCTGTGAAAGCTTTATAGCCACCTAGTCAATTTCGTTTTGTTTAGCGGTAAGCACTGTTCAGTAATCTTATATTACTTCGTTTATAACGCTGATCAGCACGCTTAAATATAGATGTTAAAGATGCTTCATTTTGTGGCCCAAAAATTATTACTTGATGTTTGTTCAAACGATAAAGCATCCATAACTTACACCCAGTCTCAGATAAGTGAGTAAATAGAGTATTAAGTTTATTGCTACCGAGTCCTAATAAACCTGTTAAAGAAATTTGCATAAAATAAGTAGCTTTTATTGCTTTTAAGTTTGCATCTGCTGCTAGTAAATTCTGCTCTGCTGCTTTAATATCCAGTCTTTGCCCTAAAAGTTCTGACGGTAATATTTTAGGTAATACCGGTAGAGCAGGGAAATAATCTAGGTTTATCACGATAAATTAAGCCGTTTACTATATTGTCAGGAGTTCTACCTACTTAAAATTTTTAAAGCTGTTTCCTGCTCGTGCATTTGTTGTTTTAAAGGTTGCAATGACAAATTAGTAAGTGCAAGCTCGGAAGCAGCTTCACTAACCGATATTAGATCAACTACGCTAAGATTATATAATTTCTGATTTAATTTATAAATTTCTGTTTGAGTCTCAATTAGTTTTTCAGTTAGATATATTTATTTGTCTAATGCTAAAAGATTAAAGTAATTTATAGTGACGTTACTTATAACTGATAAACGTATTGCTGCTTTGCTATATGATAACACAACATATATAATAAGTTATTTTTGGATACCGAGTACTTTTTTTGATCCACGCAGGAATGAGAAAAAAACTCTTGAGCAGGTTCATTAAAATAAATTAATATTACTTATGCATCTTTAAGCTATGATGTCAATATAGACTATTATTGTTTCAACTAACTATTGTTGTAACTGCGTAATAATGTTGCTAACTTTTTAGAAACAACTTTAATGTCATAATTTTGTTTAAGAGTAAGGTAGGCATTTTTAGAAAATTCTTTTGCTTTTAATGGGTTATCTATTAGATAGACAATTTTTTCTGCTAAATCTTCAGCAGATCCGGCTTTACAAATAAGACCGTCTTGCATATGCTTTAAGAGTTCTGCAGGCCCTTCAGTATCTGTACTAACGAGAGGCACGCTTGCCTCTATTGCTTCAAGCACTATAATTCCAAACGGTTCATGAAGAGACGGTAAACAAAAAATATCTATTTGTTTAAAAAATTTATCTTTATCGTTAACCCATCCCGTAAATGATATTTTACCTTGTAAATTAAGTTTACGTGCTAAAGCAATTAAATTATCTTTTTCCTCACCGTTTCCACCTATAACAGCTTGAATATCATATTTTTTTTCTTTTAAAATTTTTATAGCATTAATAAAAACATCAACACCTTTTTTAGCTACAAATCTTGCTAGTACACCAATTACGATAGGTTTTCTATATGTTTTATTTGGAGTAAAGTCTTTATAAATATTTATCATATTCGGTAGGATGCATATCCTAGATTTGGCAAAGTTATTTTTTAGTAAAAATTCTTCCATATGATGTGTCAATGCAATAACAAAATCACATTTACGTAGTCCTTTTAAACTATAATTATGAGCGATACCGATTAATTTTATATTTTGTGATTTAATAAATTTACTAAAATTTATTGCTCTATTGCCATGTGCTATAATTATATCGGGCTTAATTTTGTAGATTATATATTTAAGAATAAGTACCGATAACGGATCAATAGGTACTAAGTTAGGTAGTTTAAAACTTGTCTTACGTAGAAAAGAATTTATTTTTGCTTTGTAAGAAGTGATATTTGTAATCTCAATTTTTTGCATTTCAAGAGCTGCATTATAATCTAAAAATGCTTGTTGAATTCCGCCAAGATCACGGCTTAGCATAATATTGAGTACTTTCATTGCTACTTTAATTTTTCGATTTCTTCTGCTGTTAAATCGGTAAATTACATAATTTCATCTAAAGGTCTATTTTTTGCTAACATTTTTTAACCATAGTAACTTTTTCCCTAGCGTTCCCTTTAGCTAGAGTATCCTTATAATTTTTTATTCTTCTACGGTTAAATTATCCATTTCGGTTTTTACCATTTTTTCATAGGTATTTAACTCTTCTTCAGACCAGCTAGCTTGATCTAGATCATAAAAAGCTTTTTTAATTATTGGGGCTTCACCTATCAAATGCTCCATTTCTTCTAGAGAGCTTTCATGTGCATACTGAAAGAAATACGCCCATTTTGCTTGAAGATTCTCTAATTGATCGCATTCTTTATTAAATTTTTCTAGTTCTAAAAAGATAAAATAAAAATCTTGTAGGTCATTTTCATAAGTTTTATTATCAAGTAATCCATGATTTGATTTCCAATCTTTTTTATCAGGAAATAAAATAAAATCGGCAATAGCTAAGAATATTACCCCTCGAAGTTTTGCATATACTGCCATTTTCTTATGATTTTCATCCTCTTTGAGTATTTGCCTTGAGTAAGCTTTTGCTGCATAAAGCTGAGCTCTTTTTTAAAGCCCGGATGTTTACTTATTTGCATCTCTACAATGAATTGAGTACCGTGTGTATCTTTGCACAATACATCTACTATAGATTGTCTATAAGCAGTGATGTCTAGGTCCTAGGTAGTTTTTAAAAACGTAACTGCGGTAATTACTTCCGCTCCCGTATAACCTAAAATGTCATTTAGGAAATGAATAAGTATATCATTGTTTTTTTCACGTACCGAAAATTTTGTAAAATGCATAGTTATTTTTAGGGTCTAAGAAACGTGAAATTAGCATAATAGTCTATATTTTTATGTATAATAACTTCATTATAGCAAATTTGCTATAATTTGCTATAATAGAATTTCCTAATATGTAAAACATTATGATTAGTAAAATTAATTTTGTAAAAATGCACGGTCTTGGTAATGATTTTGTTATTGTTAACAAACGAGATTTATTAAGTTCATATGATTTATCGCAGCTAGCCAAAAATATGGCTGATCGTCATACAGGTATCGGTTGCGATCAGTTTATTATTTATGAAGAGCATAATGATTTTTATGAGATGATTATCTATAACATAGATGGCTCTAGTGCTAAATTATGCGGTAATGCTACAAGATGTTTAGCTAAGTTAATTTATCTTGATACTGGAAAAAAAGACATTACCGTAATGGTATGCAATAAAAAATTGCTATGTAATGTGGAGGATGAAAATAATATTAGCGTTAATGTAGGAAGTGTTAGTTTTAATGAAGCTTGGATGCCAAGCCGTGATAAAATTTGGGAACTCGCAGAGCGTTATATGATTGATTTAAAGGAAACTATTTGTGTTGATATAGGTAATCCGCATTTGGTTATTTTTAGTAAGTTAGAGCCTCAAGATCAAAAAATTGTCGGTGAAAAATTGCAGGCTAAGGAATTATTCGCGGATGGGGTAAACGTTAATTTTGCTGAAGTAAAAGATAATAAAATATACTTATCCGTTTGGGAGCGCGGTGTAGGGTTCACACTTGCTTGCGGAAGCGGAGCTTGCGGTAGTTTTGCTGCTGGTTTAAAGCTCGGTTTTATCCATGCACCAAGTATGGTGGTATTTAAGCATGGCATCCTTACTATGAAAGAAGAAAACGGTAATATAATAATGCAAGGGTCTGCTAAATTAGTTGCTCAAGGGGAGTATTATTATGAGCAATAATTTAAGGCAAGAAGTAATAACATTTGGCTGTAGACTTAATATTTACGAAAGTGAGATAATACGAAAAAACTTGGCATTATCTGGTATCGATAATGTGGCAATATTCAATACTTGTGCAGTAACTAAAGCAGCTGAGAAACAAGCAAGACAAGCTATCCGCAAGGCTAAAAAGAATAATCCCAATTTAAAAATTATCGTTACAGGTTGTAGTGCTCAAACAAGTCCGCAAATGTACGGTAATATGCCGGAAGTTGACAAAGTTATAGGTAATGAAGAGAAGTTATTACATAATTACTACCAAATTACCGATGAAAAAATAGCAGTTAACGATATAATGTCGGTGAAAGAGACGGTAGGTCATTTAGTAAGTAGCTTTGACGGTAAATCTCGTGCTTTTATTCAGGTACAAAACGGTTGTGATCATTTTTGTACTTTCTGTATTATCCCTTACGGTAGAGGTAAAAGTAGATCAGTACCAATAGGCGCTATAGCAGAGCAGGTAAAGTATTTAGTACTAAACGGTTTTAAAGAAGTAGTTTTTACCGGTGTTGACGTTACCGCTTACGGTTCAGATTTACCCGGAAGCCCAACATTTGCACAAATGATTAAACGAGTTTTAAATTTAGTGCCTGAACTAAAAAGGCTTCGTTTATCTTCAATAGATGTTGCAGAAATAGATGATGAACTTTTTGAGCTTATAGCTTATAGTGAGAGGATAATGCCGCATTTTCATATTAGCTTGCAAGCAGGCGATGAGATGATATTAAAACGTATGAAAAGACGGCATACTAGGGCAAAGGTAATAGAGTTTTGCCGGAAGCTGCGGGCAATAAGACCGGAAGTATCTTTTGGTGCGGATATTATAGCTGGTTTCCCGACTGAAACTCCTGAAATGTTTGACAATACAAGAAAATTAATTTCAGAAGCGGCATTACAATATTTACATGTTTTTCCTTATTCGGAAAGAGAAGGAACGCCTGCAGCACGTATGCCGCAAGTACCGAAAACTATAAGGAAAGAAAGAGCTGAAATTCTAAGACAAGAGGGGCAGAATCAGCTATCTGAGTTCTTTAAGAAGCATATAGGTCAGAAAGTAGAGTTATTGGTAGAGAATAATAATATCGCCCATACCGAAAATTTTATTCCGGTAAAGCTAGACACACCTTTAGAAATAGGGCAGATATTTAAAGCGAAGTTGATAGGTATAGAAGAGGGATATATGAAGTGTGTGTTGGTTTAATATGTCACCACGTGGTTTTGACCACGATATCCAGACAATTTTCAAAAAAACTGGACCCCGTGGTCAAGCCATTGGGTGACAAAACAAAATAAAAAAAATCATGGAAAATATAGAAACAATATTAAGGCTTGCTGAAGAAAAAATCTTATTAGTACAAAACTTAAAAGCACTACAAGAATATAAAGTAGAATTTTTAGGTAAAAACGGTATAGTGACCGGTGAGCTTAAAAAACTAGGTAGTTTAAATGAACAGGAACGTAAAGAATTTGGTTTAAAAATCAATAAATTAAAAGATAAAATACAGAATATAATAAGAGCAACAGAAGAAATTTTAGAGGAGCAGGAACTAAAGTTAAAACTTGCTGCAGATAAAATTGATTTAACAATCCCTGCAAGGAGATATAAACAAGGTTCTATTCATCCAATAACACAATGTAGTGAGGAGTTAATACAAGTATTTTCGCAGTTTGGTTTTACTATAGAAAACGGACCAAATATCGAGAATGATTTCCATAATTTTACTGCTCTCAATTTTGAAGATGACCATCCCGCAAGGCAAATGCATGATACTTTTTATTTGAAAGGTCAAGAAAATAATAAACCGCTGTTATTACGTACTCATACCTCAACAGTGCAGATTAGAGCGATGAAAAGCGGCAAACCGCCTTTTAGGTTTATAGCACCTGGTAGGACTTATAGATCAGATTCGGATATGACGCATACGCCGATGTTTCACCAAATAGAAGGACTTGTTATTGATAAAAATATCAATATGGGGCATTTGAAATATGTTATCACAGAATTTATAAAAAACTTTTTTGAAAATTCTAATATTGAATTACGTTTTAGACCTAGCTTCTTCCCATTTACCGAACCTTCTGCCGAAGTTGATATTCGGATGAATAAACACGATAAATGGCTTGAGGTCCTCGGTTGCGGGATGGTTCATCCAAACGTGCTTAAAAATGTCGGTATCGATAGCAGCGAGTATCAAGGTGTTGCTTTTGGGCTGGGGGTAGAGCGTTTTGCAATGCTAAAATATAATATCAAAGATTTAAGACAATTTTTTGAAGGAGATATGCGTTGGCTTAAACATTATAATTTTGGGAGCTTTGATATACCGAGTTTAGCAGGAGGGCTGACGAAATGAAATTTACGTTATCATGGTTAAAGCAATTGTTAGAGACATCGGCTTCAGTTACTGAAATTGCCGAAGCCCTAACAGCTATTGGTCTTGAAGTAGAAGAGGTGATAGATAAAGCGGCAGAGCTACAAAAATTTGAAGTAGCATATATAGCAAGTACTAAACCTCACCCGTCAGCCGATAAGTTAAAGCTTTGTGATGTTAAGACTAAAAGCGGTATGTTACAAATAGTTTGTGGTGCGAGTAATGCAAGAGCAGGTATGAAAGTAGTACTTGCAAATATCGGAATAGAAATACCAAATGGTAAGTTTAAGATTAAGGAATCTATTATTAGAGGTGAAAAAAGCTGCGGTATGCTTTGCTCTGAAGAGGAATTACTGCTAGCTTCAGAATCTGAAGGGATTATAGAGCTCTCTGAAGATGCTGTAGTTGGAGAGAATTTTACTAAGTATTACGGTTTAGATGATCCTATATTTGTTATTAACGTTACTCCTAATCGTGGTGATGCACTTGGAGTTTACGGTATCGCAAGAGATTTATCGGCAAAAGGACTCGGAATACTTAAAGAACTAGAAATTCCGGAAATAAAGAGTACATTTACTTCTAAAATGAAGCTTAAAGTGCAAGACAAAGAAGCATGCCCTTTATTTACTTTTAGAGAAATAAGAAATTTAAAAAATAAACCAAGTCCTGATTGGTTACGGAAGTTATTAAAAAATGTCGGGGTACAAACTATTTCAAGCTTAGTGGATGTAACAAATTATATTTCTTATAGTTTTGGGCAACCGATGCATGTTTACGATGCGGATAAGATACGTGGGGGGATTGTGGTTGAGAGATATTCCTCTATGTCATTTCCGCGTAGGCGGGAGGCTAATAATGCTTATGGTAAAAGCGATGCTCTAGATAGTGATAAGGTTATTATGGCTTCCCGCCTACGCGGAAATGACATAGATGGCGGTGGGGATGACAACAATGACGCAATTACTTTCCACGCCCTAAACGGAAAAGAATATTTACTTACCGAAAATGATTTAGCTATAAAAGATGAAAGCGGTATTCAAGGTCTTGCCGGTGTCATTGGCGGGGCTAAGAGTAGTTGTACTGATAGTACTACTAATATAATACTGGAAGCTGCATGTTTTAATGCTAAAATGGTTGCAGCTAGCGGGCGAAGATTGCAAATTGATACTGATGCTAGATATCGTAATGAGCGTAATATCGATAGAAATTTTACGGAAAAAGCTTTAGACATAGCGACTAATCTTATTTTGTCAATATGCGGAAATGGTGAAGTATCGGAAGTAGTGAAATGCGGTGAGAAAGAGCCGCAAAAAAAATCTTTAGATTTTTCAGCATATTATTTAGAAAAAATTACTGGAATTAAATTAAATATCAAAGAGATAGAAGCTATATTAAATAAACTAGGATTTGTTACGGATGTTAAAGGTGAGATTATAAAGGTAATAGCTCCTTCTTGGCGTCACGATATAACTATTTTAGAAGATATAGCTGAAGAAATCGCTCGTATTTACGGCTATGATAAAATAGAAAGCATAAAATTACCTGAATTAGACCAAGATAATAATAAACTAAGAGAGCATAAAAGAATATCCAGTTTTAAAAGGATATTAGCAAGCAAAGGCTATGATGAGGTAGTAACTAATTCTTTTATGAGTAGTGAGGATGCAAAGTTGTTTGCTGAATTAAAAGAAGAGTTGTTTTTGCTTAATCCTATTAGCATAAGAGACAATTATATGCGTCCTACTATACTACCGAATTTGTTAAGTATAGCAAGTAAAAATCTAGCACGCTCTGTAAAAGATATGGCTTTTTTTGAAGTTGGACCGAGTTTTATAGATTTAAATACAGAAGCAACTTATTTGACGGCAATTATAAGCGGTTCATATAGTAATAAAAATCCTCATTCGCTTGGACGAGGCTATGATGTTTTTGATCTTAAAGGTGATTTAGAGCTGGTAGTAGATTATGCAGGACTATCTATAGATAAATGTATAGCAACAAATGGTACAGCATTGCCACAATATTATCATCCAACTAGAGCAGTAAATATAGGGCTTGGTAAAAATTTATTAGGTCATTTTGGACAGATACACCCTAAAATCTTGAAATATTACGATATTAATCAGGAAATATTTGCATTCGAGCTAAATATTACGAATTTGCCGTTGATAAAAGCTAAATTCGGTAAAAGAGACGAATTTGCAGTATCAGATTTCCAAGCTAGTTTTAGAGATTATGCATTTATTGTTGATCAAGATCATAGGGTTGGTGAAATAATATCATATATAAATAATTTTAATAAAAAGCTTGTCAAATCAGTTATATTATTTGATATTTATAGCGGTGATAAATTACCTGAAGGTAAAAATCTATAGCCATTAAAATAGAGCTACAAGCAGATGATCGTACGTTGTCTGATACTGATTTAAATTCGTTCAGTAAAGATGTAGTTGCTGCCATCTCGAAAAAATTTCAAGGAACATTAAGAGAATAACAATATGTTAAAATTAATAGTTGAAACAAAAACGTTAGTTCAGTCCCTAGGGTTTGCAAGTTCCGTTGTTGAAAAACGTAATGTAATACCTGAATATGCAAACATTAAATTATCGGCAAAAGACGGCAATCTAGAGCTTAGTTCTACTAATATGGACTTGTACTTAAGTCAAAAAATAGCAGTACAGGTAGTAAGTGAAGGTGAACTTACCGTTTCTACGAAAACTCTAAATGATATAGTCCGCAAACTTCCGGATTCTGAGCTTATATTAACAGATCTCGGTACAACGGGACTTGAAATCAAAGGAAAAAATTGTAAATTTAATTTATTTACTTTGCCTGTTAGTTCTTTTCCTACAATGGATAGTATTAATCCTGAAGCAAGTTTTAAAATTTCCTGCACGGATTTTGCTAAAATAATCGAATCGACAAAATTTTCGATTTCTTTAGATGAAACTCGTTATAATTTAAACGGTGTTTATTTACACATAAAAGACAAAGAGTTTTGTTCGGCAAGTACCGATGGGCATAGGCTTTCAATTTCATGGGTAACATTAGAAAAACAAATAAAGAATTTTGGAGTTATATTGCCGCAAAAAAGTGCAGAAGAAATTTTAAAAATAGTTAAAGATCCTAAAAATATAAATGAAGATATAGAAATGTTATTAAGTAGCAATAAGATTAAATTTATATGTAACGAAAATACTATTATGCTATCAAAGCTTATAGACGGTACTTTCCCTGATTATAGTGCTTTTATTCCAGAAAGCAGCAGCTCAAAATTAGTAATTAATCGAAAAATATTTGCAGATAGTATAGAAAGAATAGCGATAATAACCGTTGAAAAATTTAGAGCAGTAAAATTATCATTATCTCGTGAAACCTTAGAGATTAGTGCTGTCGGTGAAGCAAGAGGTAACGCAAAAGAGGTTATTAATTCTTCACAAGATAAGGAAAGTTTTTATGAATATAATAGTGATGAGTCTTTAGTTATAGGCTTTAATCCACAATATTTAGAAGATGTCTTAAAAGCAGTGAAATCGGATTTAGTAGAACTATATTTTTCAGATGTTTCAGCACCAGTACTTATTAAATTTCCTGAGAATCCTAAAGATATTTTTGTCGTCATGCCTGTTAAGGTGTAGAGTAGCTATATGTTATTCATGCAAGGCATTATTACGTGGATCAAAAAGCACACTCGATGTCATCCCATGGCTTGACCACGGGATCCAACAAAACACTTAAAGTATTAATAATTTTAGTATTGTTAGCTGGATACCGCGATCAAGTCGTGGTATGACAATTAAGGATTCCCGCTTACGCGGGCACGACATAGATGGGTATATGAATTACATACAATTAGTTCAAATAATTTTTGACTAATAGCCAAAGCTTCTCTATTATTTCCCTCAGGCACCCTAATTAAATATTGGTTATGAAAAAAATTATCGGATTATTTTTTGTAATTATACTTAGTGCAATAAGTACTAGTATCTTAGCGGATGATTATCCAAAAACAGAACGAGAGCAGAAATGGGACGAAGTAGGTTCTATAGCAGGTGAAGAAGGGCTAGTTTTTAGACCTAGTAGGGTAAAAAACGAATCTACTAAAGCTGTAGGAGGTTCAGTTAATAAATATCTTTGGCAAGCAGCATTAGAGGCTATAAGTTTTGCTCCTCTTGCATCAGCTGACTCAAACGGCGGCGTGATTATTACGGAATGGTATAGCCCACGTTCTAATCCTAATTTTCGATTTAAAATCAATATATTTATTAAAGACAATGTAATAAGCCCTGATTCAATTGAAGTGAAAGTATTTGAAGAAATGCTTAAAAGTAAACAATGGGTACTTAATGAAAATACCTCAAATCTTGCTATCACACTTGAAGATAAAATTTTAAGAAAAGCTAGAGATATATATATTAATAGTGCTAGGTGATTATATTACCTGTATGTCACCCCGTGGCTTGACCACAGTATCTTAGGCCACAGTCTGTGACACAAAACCACGTGGTCAAGCCGCGCGGGGTGACAAATAAATTAAAAAGAAGATATGAATCAAATAGAACAAAAATGGCAGCAAATTTGGCATGACGAGAAAGCTTTTGAGGTATCAAACGAGAGTAGCAAGCCAAAATATTACGTACTTGCAATGCTGCCTTATCCTTCCGGTAAAATCCATTTAGGTCACGTACGCAACTATTCTATAGGTGATGTGATTGCAAGGTTTATGACTATGCAAGGTTTTAACGTGCTTCATCCGATGGGCTGGGATGCTTTTGGGCTACCTGCCGAAAATGCCGCAATAAAAAATAATTCTCATCCGAAAGATTGGACTTATTCCAATATCGAGAATATGAAAAAGCAGCTAAAATCTATGGGCTTTTCTTATGCTTGGTCTAGAGAGATAAATAGTTGTGATCCGCAGTATTATAAACATGAGCAGAAATTCTTTTTAGAGCTTTATGAGAGAAATCTTGCTTATCAAAAAGAATCACTTGTTAATTGGGATCCGGTTGATAATACCGTGCTTGCGAATGAGCAAGTTGTAGACGGGCGTGGTTGGCGTTCAGGTGCAGTAGTTGAGAAACGTTATTTAAAGCAATGGTTCTTAAAAATCACTGATTATGCTGAAGAATTATTAAACGAAATTCAGAATTTAAAAGAGTGGCCTGAAGCAGTCCGCTCTATGCAAGAGAAATGGATTGGTAAATCGATAGGTGCTAATTTTCATTTCAAAATTAAGGATAATGAAGATACTACTATAGAAGTATTTTCAACAAAACCTGAAACCATTTTTGGTGCTGGCTTTATAGGAATTGCCTTTAATCATCCGATAATAGAACGATTAGTTTCTAAAACACCTGAAATATCGAATTTTATAGCTAAATGTGCAAATATAACCTGTTCTGTTGAGCTTGATAAAGCTGAAAAGGAAGGTGTATTTACAGGTCTTTATGTTACTCATCCTTTCGATTCAAATATAGTTTTACCGGTTATTATTACTAATTTCGTGTTAATGGATTACGGTACCGGTGCTGTTTTCGGTTGCCCTGCTCATGATGAACGTGATCATGAATTAGCTGTTAAAATGAATTTAACTATTAAGAAGGTAATTGAAACGGATATTGATGTACAAAAGACCCCTTATACGGAAGATGGAATTTTGGTTAACTCAAATTTTCTAAACGGCTTAACTAGTAATGAAGCAAAACAAAAAGTAATCGAGGAGTTTGAAAAATTAGAGATAGGTAAATGCACCATAAATTATCGTCTAAAAGATTGGGGGATTTCAAGGCAGCGTTTTTGGGGTTGTCCGATTCCTATGATTCATTGTGAAGCTTGCGGCATAGTTCCAGTACCTTACAAAGACTTACCAGTTACGTTACCTGATGATGTTAGTTTTGACGGTCACGGTAATCCTCTTGCTCATCATCCTAGTTGGAAACATGTTAATTGTCCGAAATGCAATAAGCCGGCTATTCGTGAAACCGATACTTTTGATACATTTTTTGAATCATCTTGGTATTTTACGAGATATTGCAATAGCAATGCTACAGAGATGACCGATAAAAAAGCTTGTGATTATTGGCTTCCTGTCGATAAATATATAGGCGGTATCGAGCACGCCGTTATGCATTTATTATATGCAAGGTTTTTTACAAAAGTAATGAACGAACAGCATTACGTAAGCGTTCGAGAACCTTTTAAAGGGTTATTTACTCAAGGTATGGTGTTGCATGCTACTTATAAAGATGAACATAATAATTGGTTATATCCTGAAGAAGTAGTTAAAAAGGGTAATGAATTTTTTCGTAAGGAAAGCAATGATAGAGTAGTGCAGGGACGCATTGAGAAGATGAGTAAGTCTAAAAAGAATCTCATCGATCTTGAGACAATGCAAAAGCAATATGGGGCAGATGCTATTAGGCTTTTTGTACTGTCCGATAGTCCACCTGAGAAAGATCTAGAATGGTTTGTAAGCGGTATTGAAGGCTGCTCACGTTTTATTAATAAGCTTGAGCAAATGTTTGAGGCAATAAAATTTTTATATAACGAAGCTAATAAAGAGGAATTTGAAGGAAACACCGAACGCAGCACCGCAGCGTACACTTTAGTACGTGAAGATGCGAGTACCGGATCGATGTACAAATTACCTTTAGAAGCAAGTTATATTAACAAAGAGTTGAATAGGTTAGTTCATTTTACTATAAAGCACGTCGCAGAAGATATAAAGCATTTTGCCCTAAACAGAGCGATAGCACGTATGCGTGAGCTTGCTAATGCTATATCCTCTGAAATATCCAAAGATAAAATTGATGTAAACACTGTAAGGCATGGCTTTAATATTTTAGTACAGCTACTCAATCCTTTTATCCCACATATTACAGAAGAAATTTGGCAGAAGCTTGGTAATAAAGAGCGGTTATATAAATCAGATTTTCCTGCATTTGATGAGTCAATGCTAGAGTTAGATACGTATATTATGGCAGTGCAGGTTAACGGCAAACTCCGTGATACCTATAAGTTTAAAACTGCCGCAAGTGAAGATGCAATAAAGCAAATTACTGTCAATTTGCCAAAGGTACAAAAATTTTTAGCAGGAAAAGAACCGAAGAAGATTATTCTCGTGCCTCGTAAAATTGTGAATATTATAGTTAATTGATTTGAACTCACCTACTGCGTTATTCATCGTCTAGCCTATTATTTATAGGGTTTGCTCCTCGCTCCTTGTATCCGAATCCAACTAAATTTACTATATTGTGTGCATTGTTATTGTGAGAAGAACTACTCAGTGTCACTCCATTGCCCAGTTAAAAATACTAATAATTATTAGTATTTTAAGTTATATTTTTGGATCCCGTGGTCAAGCCACTGGATGACACCAAGTGCGTTTTCCAAACCACGCAACAATGCCTCTTCTGTAGCAAAGACATAGAGTCAAAATCATAGAGTATTACATCGATGCCCTCTTTAAATAGAGTGCAGGATTTTATACTTGAAGTCAATTTACTATGTTAATACATTTAATATCTTTATTAACTTATCTTAATTTAAATTAATGCATAAAAATATCGATTTCATTCCAACCGATAAGGTCTAAATTAGCTCTTGTTGGTAAAAAACGAAAAATATCATGGGCAAGCTCGAGCCTATTTTCTCTCAGTAGCATTTTTTGTAACATATCTTTTAACTGATGCAAATAAAGCACATCTTTTGCTGCATATTCTTTTTGTTCTGAAGATAAATTGTCAGTACCCCAATAGGAAGATTGTTGTTGTTTTGAAATATTTATATTAAGCAATTCTCGGCATAAATCCTTAAGACCGTGGTTATCTGTATAGGTTCTAACTAGTTTTGAAGATATTTTAGTACAAAATATATTTTCTAAATCTATACTTAAATATTGTTTTATAGATGCTAAATCAAATCTAGCAAAATGAAATATCTTGCATCTAGTTTTATCTAGCAATAACGCTTTTAAATTAGGAGCAGTGTAATCTTGATTTACAAAATGAACAAGATGGGCTTCACCATTGCCGTTACTAAATTGTAGCAAACATAGTTTATCTCTATGTAGATTTAAGCCCATTGTTTCGGTATCTATAGCGATATCTCCTTCAAGTTCAAAATTATCAGGTAGGTCGTTTTGATAAATTTTTATAGTCATAAATTATATTTAATTCTTTTTTAATCATGTTGTTTTGGATGTTCTGCTCATTTATTCTATGTCATTCCCGCAGAAGCGGGAATGACACAAGCGTCATGCAACCACAGCTTTAGTTGCTTGCAATGACGATACCTACCTTTGACTAGGTGTGTCTTTTATTGTAAACACCTGCTCATTTGGAGCAGCTACTCCTAAAACTTTCTTTGCTTGTTCTTCCAACATATCTTTATTTAGCGATTCCGTTCGGAGTAATTTGACGTTATGTTCAAGTTCTACTCTTTCTGCTCGTAACCCTTTCAGTTCATCATAAGCTTTTTCAAGCTGCCTATTTACTTTTAAATATGCAATAATCCCTTTGTTCCCATATATGCAATGAAAAACAAAATATCCAAGCAGTAAAGCTAAAAAGATATTTAAAATTATTTTTTTAGAATGATTGTTTAAATGTAGTATCATAAATATATATTCATAAAAAATAATACCGGAGCGGTTAAAATAATACTATCAAATCTGTCTAGCACTCCTCCGTGACCGGGTATTATATGCCCACTATCGTTAATATTAAATTTTCGTTTAAAATATGAAATAAATAAATCACTTGATTGAGCTATTAATGCTAATATACAACTAATTATAAACAAATAAATTTTATTTAAAAAATAGTAATTTTCAATATGAAAGTTTGGTATAAGACTCACTAATACCGCAACCAAACCTGCTGATAATATTCCTGTAACTAAACCGCTCCAAGTTTTTTTAGGACTGATTTTTGGAGCAAGCTTTGCTCCTTTAAAAGTTTTGCCTCCAATCATTGCAAAAGTATCTACAGACCAAATAATGCAAAAATAAAGCATAATAAGCCATTTATTAGTATCTTCCAATAATATTAATAGAGCTATAGGCATCGGGATAATAATTAGTCCCAGTACTGAATACGGTATAGAAGAGTAGGTCATATTATACCATTCACTTAACATTCCTACACCCACTAATATCATTAGAATATAAAATAAAGGCTTAAACCATAATATAGCTACAACAAATAACGGCACTAAAACTACACCGGACAGGATTCTTAAGTATATATTTTGTTTATCTTTTGCCAAATGTTCTTTTCCTTTTTGAGTAATCATTTATAGCTTCTAGTATATCATCTTTATTAAAATCAGGCCAATATTTGGGTGAGAAATATAATTCAGCATAAGCTGCCTGCCAAAGCAAGAAATTACTGATGCGATAAACCCCGCCCGCTCTTATTAATAAATCTACATCCGGCATTTCTGGATCATATAAAGCATGTTGTATATCACTTTCACTTACTTCTTTTTTACCGCTTGCAATAATTTTTGTGCATGCATCAACTATTTCTTGGCGACTTCCATAACTAAAAGCTATACAAAGTGTTATTTTATTATTATTTTCTGTTAATTCTATAGCATTATTTATTTGTTTTTGCAATGAGCTACTTAATAAATTCAGTCTACCTATTACTTTTATTTTAACGCCGTTTTTATGTAAACTGTTTAATTCATTTTTTAAATAAATACTTAATAATTTTATTAAGAAATCTACCTCCGTGTTTGAGCGTTGCCAATTTTCGGAAGAGAAAGTATATAAAGTTATATAAGGTATATTAAGGTTAATAACCTCAGGCAGTAATTCACGAATTTTATCGGCACCTGCTTTATGTCCTTCAGATTTTGTTAAGTTATGCCAATCTGCCCAACGAGCATTGCCGTCCATTATTATTGCTAAATGTTTTATGTTAGTCATTATTTTATATTTTAGATGTTGCTGTATGGATCAATTTTTCCGTCATTGCGAGCGGGTACTGCTACGTGGACACTAAAACCATCATTCCGAGGAGCGAAGCGACGTGGCAATCCAGAAAAAATAATAAAAAAATTCTGTAAATCAGAATTTTTTACTGGATTGCTTCGTCGAATTACTACGTAATTCTTTTCGTAATGACGATTTGGTATCTATGCGGGAATGACATCGGCAGTCATATTCTAGGTATTTCAATTCTTACCGATAGCCCGCCTAAATCTTTGCTATCTTCTAAATAAATAGAGCCTTTATAATCGTTTATTATTTCTTGAGTAATAGCAAGCCCAAGTCCTACATTACTTGCATTATCAAGCTGCCTTGCTTTATCTGATCTATAAAACGGTTTAAATACAAGATGTTTTTCTGTATCATCTATACCGATACCGTTATCCTCAATAATTATAGCTACGGTAGATGGATTATCTGCCAAAGATATTTTAATTTTAGTTCCATATTTTATAGCGTTACCGATTAAATTAGACAAGGCTCTTTCAAAAGAATTCGGTTTAATTCGTACTTTTGAATTATCTATATTATTAAGTTTTATAAATTCAATATCTACATGTGACCATTTTTTGTCTAAAAAATGTTCTATCCAAGGTAATAACAAAATTTCTTCAAATTCTTCTGTACTTTCACCTTTAGCAAAATCTAAATAAGAATTTATCATTTGCTGCATAGTTAATATATCTTGTTTTAACCCTTCAATTTCTTCGCTTTCTTCCATTAATTCAAGTTGTAGTTTCATTCTTGTTAAAGGAGTTCTAAGATCATGAGAAATCATAGCAAGCATAGTGGTTCTTTTAGTAATTTGTTTTTCAATACGAGCTTTCATTTTTAAAAAAGCAAGTCCTGCTTTTCTTATTTCTAAAGCTCCTGAAGGTTTAAAAATTTTGCCTTTTAAAACACCTCGACCAAATTTATCCATGCTATCCGCAAGATTGAGTATTGATTTAATTTGATTTTTGGAAAAAATAATAGAAACAGAAAGTAATATAACAGTTAAAGATATAATCCATAAAACAAATATATATACCGTAGGATTAAGTAGTAATTTTGCAGGAAAAGTAATGTATAATATTATTCCATCCTTTAATTCTAAAAATACTTCAATTTTATTTTCCTTATTCAGCTTAACTATATTTTTTTCATGGATTTTTGTAGCCAAAATATTTTTAAATATAGTTAGAGGCTCACTTAATTTAGGTTGTTTTATAGATAACTTTTTATTAAGCTGAAATTGATAAGATAAATTAAGATAATTTTCAGATAAATGGGTTATCTTTCTTGAATTATTTCTATGTTCTTTAATCAGTGATTCTATTTCATTGATAATAATAGTACTAGTATAATATGAAACATTATACCAATGACGATCGTAAAACAAGAATATAGCAACGATTTGTCCTATTAAAATCGGAATGATTATAATAAACATAAACCGTACAAATAATGTTCTCGGTAATAATTTAGATATAAAGCTCATATGTAATGTGTATACGTAATTTGCATTGTCTGTATGGCTCAATAAGCCTGCTCGATGTCATTCCCGCCTACGCGGGCATGATAATAAAGTGATCAAATATAAAGTGCATAGCCCTCATTACGCACGGTTTTTAAATATTTCGGCTCTTTTGGGTTGTCTTCTATTTTGCCTCTTATTCTTGTAATTTGCACATCGATAGAACGCATACTAAGCCCTCCCATTATTTTTGAAAGTTCAAAACGACTAGTAGATTTACCGGAATTTTTTATTAATATCTCAAGTAATTTTTGTTCGGTAGAGCTAAGAGATATAATTTGATCGTTCTTAGTGAATTCCTTTGTATCAAAATTATAGAAATTATTGCCGAATTTAATTATATTCGTTTCTTTTTTAAAGTTATTATAATTATTAATTAAATTATTTATCCGAAGTAATAATTCTCTCGGTTCAAAAGGTTTAGTTATATAATCAGAGGCACCAGCTTCAAGTCCTTGAACACGGTCATCGGCTTCCGATAAAGCAGTAAGCATAACTATAGGAATATTATTACCGGCATCCCTTATAGTAGTAGCAAAATCAAGCCCTGTTATTTCAGGTAACATAACATCTAAAATAATTAAATCATAATTAGAATTTTTTAATAGATTTTTAGCTTCTATGACTGAGCTTGCCGTTGATACTAAAAACTCGTTTTTATTTAAAAACTGCTTTAAAAGTGCTAATATTCTGCTATCATCATCTACGATTAAAATATGTGCTTTATGTGGTTGCATATATACTCATTTGTCATCCCGTGGCTTTACCACGGGATCCAGTAAAATTATTAATATCATAAGCTGTTTTTTTGGACCCCGTGGTCAAGCCACGGGGTGAGATCTTAGATTATATCTACTTTAATATAAATATGTGTTAATGACAATGATAAAACTAGAGCAAATTTTTGGGCATGTTTGGATTAATGGTGATTTAGTTCCTTATCAATTCGCAAGGATTCATGTTTTAACTCATAGCCTGCATTATTCAGGATCGGTATTTGAGGGTGAGAGAGCTTATAACGGCAAAGTTTTTAAACTAAAAGAACATACGGCAAGGTTAATAAAATCAGCAGAAGCATTAGGTTTAAAAGTACCTTATAGTGTGGACGAGATAATAAAAGCTCATGAACTTGTAATAAAACAAAATAATATTAAGGATGCATATATAAGACCGCTTATTTGGTGCGGAGACGAATCACTAAATATTACTAACCCTGATTTGTCTACTAATCTTTTGATTGCCGGTATTCCATCAATTCCCAGGTCTTTTGAAAAAGGTATAAATTTACATGTAAGCCGTTGGCGTAAAGCAATGCCTGATAGCACCCCGGTACAATCTAAATCTGCCGCTCAATATAATATGGCAATAACGAGTCAAAAAGCAGCTAAAGCTCTTGGCTATGATGATGCATTATTACTTGATTATGAAGGGTATATTGCTGAATGTACTACAACAAATATTTTCTTTGTTCAAGATAAAACGTTATATACTCCAATTGCTGATAGATTTTTAAACGGTATAACAAGACAGACTATTATTGAAATTGCAAAAGATTTAGGTCTAGAAGTAAAAGAAGAGCGCTTGAAATTAGAGCAACTAGAAAATTTTACCGGATGTTTTGTTACAGGTACGGCAATTGAGGTGCAAAATATTAGTTCTATAGATCTTGGCAATAAAAAGCTTATTTTTGAGGATCATAAAATTACAGAACTTTTGAAAGAAGAGTATGGGCGTGTTGTTAGGGAGTAGGAATAAGTGCTAAATATTTAATCCAGTGATTAAGTCGTGGGATAACAAATTAGGAAGCTGAACCATGAGGCAAATGCTTCCTCACAATGACAAATTAATAAAAAATAAAAAACAAAAATGAATAACATATTTAAAGGTTTAATTACCGCACTTATAACACCTTTTAAAGATAATAAGTTAGACTTATATGCTTTAGAGAGAATTTTAAAACATCAAATAAAGCATGATGTCGATGCAATATTAATTGCAGGTTCAACCGGAGAAGGTAGTAGTTTGAGTTTTGAAGAATATAAATTATTACTGCAAACTAGCGTAGAAATCGTTAATAAGCGTATTCCTATAATAAGCGGATGTTCATCAAATAATACCGCTTATGCAATAGAACTGGCAGCGGAATCTACAAAAATCAAAGTTGATGGTTTTATGGCTAGTCCACCATCTTATGTAAAACCTACACAACACGGGATTTATAAGCATTTTGAAGCATTACATGAAGCGTGTAATCTACCTATTATATTATATTCAGCTCCCACTAGAAGCGGAGTAGATTTTTCTGATGAGACGATATTGAGGCTTAGCGCGCTAACGCGTATCTTAGCATTAAAAGATTGCGGCGTAGATTTAGGACGTCCATTGCGTATTAGAGCAATAGTTAAAAAGGATTTTAATATTTTAACCGGTAATGATGAAGTAGTTTTAGCTTTTAATGCACAAGGTGGGGTAGGGTGGACTGCTGTAGCCTCTAATATTGCTCCCGATATGTGTAAAGAGTTATTAGAGAAGTGGTATAAGAATGATACTAAAGGAGCATTAGAAATCCATCAGAAATTACTGCCTTTATATAAAGCTTTGTTTCTAGAATCTAATCCGATTCCAATAAAATATGCCGCTCATTATTTAGGTTTATGTGAAAATGAAATTAGACCTCCATTAACTGAAGCAAGCGATAGTGCTAAAAAACAAATTGAAAACATTATAACAGCACTATCTATAAAAATATGACCGAATATAAGAAAGTTATTGCACAAAATAATAAAGCCATTTTTAATTATTTTATTGAAGAAAGATTAGAAGCAGGTATTGTATTAAATGGGAGTGAAGTACAGTCTCTGCGTCAAGGCAAAGCTTCTATAGAGGAAAGCCATGCGGCAGATACCGGACATGAGGTATTTTTGTATAACTGCCATATTGCAGAATATGAAAAAGCGAATAGATTTAATCATTCTACTCGTAGACCTCGTAAATTATTGTTGCATACTAAAGAGATAAAGAAAATTATCGGTAGAATTAGAATAAAAGGCTATACGCTAGTAGCTCTTTCTATGTATTTTAATAAACAAAATAAAGTGAAAGTTGAGCTTGGTATTGCTAAAGGTAAGAAATTACATGATAAAAGAGAATCAATTAAAGAAAAAGACTGGAAAAGAGATCAGAGTAGATTAATAAGGCAGAAATAAGCGTCATTGCGAGAAGCATTACATAGTAATTCGACAAAGCAATCTAGTAAAAAATACTAATTTATGGCATTTTTTTATTATGTTTGTTGGATTGCCACGTTGTCTAGCTCCTCGCAGTGACGCTTTCAAGTAAAAACAATATAAAATTTTTTAAAAAAGGAATTTATGCAGAATATTATAGGTAAAATATTAGTTATATTTGTATTTGTGATAGGAGTTTTATTTGTTTTCAAAACAATGAAAACTTATTCTACAAATCCGGTTTCCGTTGAGGTGAAACAAAGTGAGGATGCAAGGAAATGTGAAGAGGAAAGAGTCCAAGAAATAATCAAAGATTATTTGCTTAAAACTCCGGAAATAATAATAGAATCAATAGAAGGCTTGCAAAAACGTAAAGTACAGGAAAATGAGACTAAAGTTAATAACTATCTAAAAGATCATAAGTTAGGTATTGAAGATAGTACAAGCTTTCCTATTATAGGAAATAAAGACGGGGATGTAGTAATAATTGCTTTTTATGATTACAATTGTTCTTATTGTAAAAAAGGCGATATTTTTATCAATGAATTATTACAAAATGATCCAAAAGTTAAAGTTATATTACGACCGCTCCCTATCCTTGGAGATGCTTCCGAATATCTTGCAAGAATAGTTTTATCCGTTTATAAGGTTAATCCAAGTAAATTTAAAGCTGTTCATGATGAATTAATAAACATAAGAGATGTTTCTAATGAATCCATAAAAGAGTTATTAACCGAGAATGGCTTAAATGCTATGGAAATTGAAGAAATTGCCGATAGTAATGAGATTAAAGATTTCATTACTCAAAATATGAAAATAGCTAGAAGCCTTAGAATCCAAGGAGTACCTGCGTATATCATTGATTCAAAATTAATACCTGGGTTAATAGATTTCCCACAATTACTAAATATAGTTAAAGAAATTAGGGATGCTCGGTGAATTTCAAAAATTGGCAATGTCATCTAGCAAGAGCTGCGGTGTTCATTGGTTAAGTATATGTACCGTTCCTCGACCTTGCAGACTCCTTGCTCTTTTTGCAGTTGACCATATCCGCGAGGTGTTGTTACGTGGACTGGTAAAACCCGTTTTGTCAGCCCGTGTCTTGACCACGGGGTTCATGAAAACAATAAAAAATACTAATAATTTTAGTATTTTTAACTGGATCCCGTGCTCGCAAGCCACGGGGGGGATGAGAGATGGGAAATTGATACGTGCAACAATCCCTTCCCACGCACGTGGAAATATTAAAATTACTTTTCTAGATTCCTGCTTTTAGCTAGGAATGACATCGATTCATCGATTGCTGTTGAATAATTTTAGCCTTTATTTAACAAATCAAACATAGTTTTACCGATATCGGCAGGGGATTTAGTGATAGTTACGCCGGCACTTTGTAGAACTTCAAGCTTATCTTCGGCACTTCCTTGTCCTCCGGCAATAATAGCTCCGGCATGTCCCATTCTTTTACCGGGAGGTGCTGTAATACCTGCAATAAAGCTAACAATAGGCTTCTTGATTTTTGATTGCTTGATAAACTCGGCTGCATCTTCTTCTGCATTACCGCCAATTTCACCAATCATAATAATTGCTTTTGTTTCATCATCTTTTAAGAACATATCAATACAATCAACGAAATTAGTGCCGTTAACAGGATCGCCGCCTATACCGACACATGTAGATTGTCCAAGTCCTACGGCTGTTGTCTGTGCTACTGCTTCATAAGTTAGAGTACCTGATCTTGAAACAATACCTATCGTTCCTCTTTTATGAATATGCCCAGGCATAATACCGATTTTACATTCACCAGGTGTGATAACTCCAGGGCAGTTAGGCCCGATTAATCTAGTTTTAGAACCGACTAAAGCACGTTTTACTTTCACCATATCAAGTATCGGAATTCCTTCCGTTATACATACTACTACTTCAATTTTTGCATCGATTGCTTCTAAGATCGAATCAGCGGCAAAGCTGGGCGGAACATATATGACGCTTGCATTTGCACCAGTTTTTGCTTTTGCTTCATGTACGGTATTATATACAGGTAAATCAAGGTGAGTATGACCGCCTTTGCCCGGTGTAATACCGCCAACCATGTTAGTGCCGTAAGCTATCGCTTGTTCAGAGTGAAAAGTTCCTTGTGAACCAGTAAAACCCTGACAGATAACCTTTGTTTTTTTATTTATTAATATTGCCATGTTAAATAATTTTTATTGTTTTTATTTTGTGTAATTGTCACCGTCATTGCAAGCAACTGAAGGCGTTGTTGTATGGATCATTATTATGTAATTCCCAGCATACGCGTGAATGCCATAAAAGCCACGTAAGTACTACGCTTGCCTAGCTCATGACGAGTACACCTACCTAATAGCCGCGACTATCTTATTTGCTGCATCTGCTAAATCATGTGCCGGTATTATGTCTAAACCGGAATTTGATAAAATTTCTTCGCCTTTTTCAACGTTAGTACCGGCTAAACGGACGACTAATGGCACTTTTATACCTATGTCTTTTGCAGCTGCAATAATCCCTTCCGCTATAATATCACAACGCATAATACCGCCGAAAATATTAACTAAGATCCCTTGCACTTCTTTATCGGATAAAATTATTTTTAAAGCTTCTTTTACACGCTCACGATCAGCCCCGCCGCCAACATCTAAGAAATTTGCAGGTGACGCACCGTAAAGCTTAATAATATCCATAGTAGCCATAGCAAGACCCGCACCGTTAACCATACAACCGATATTACCGCCCATTTTTACATAGCTAAGCCCCGCATTTGCCGCTCTAGTTTCTAAAGGATCTTCCTCATCGTGATCACGCATTGCCGTAATATTTGGATGTTTGAATAAGCCGTTATCATCAAAAGTGATTTTTGCGTCTAAAGCGAGTAAATTTCCGTCCGTTTGTACAATTAACGGGTTGATTTCAATTTGTGCAGCATCAGTTTCAACAAAAGCATTATACACTGATTTTACTATTTCTTTCATTTGTTTAGCTTGGTTATCCTTAAAACCTAGCTCATAAGCTATACCACGCATATGAAAATCTTGTAAACCGGTTGCAGGATCAACAGAAAATTTAATAATTTTTGCAGGAGTTTTTGCTGCTACTTCTTCAATATCGACTCCTCCTTCGGTAGAAGCTATGAAAGTAATACAACTTGCCGATCTATCAAATACTATACTGAAATAATATTCTTTTAAGATATCACAACCTGATTCGATATAAAGACAATTTACTTTTTGTCCTTGAGGTTCTGTTTGATGTGTTACTAAATTAATACCAAACATGTCATGAGCCACTTTTTTTGCTTCTTCTTTACTCTTAACAACCTTAACACCGCCTGCTTTACCTCTACCGCCGGCATGTATTTGTGCTTTAACCACATATACTTCTGTATTTAACTTATCTATGGTTTCGTTAATCTTCTCGGTTTTCGTAACAACGAGTCCAGTGGAAGTAGGTACGCCGTATTTTCTCAAAATCTCTTTTGCTTGATATTCATGAATATTCATTTTAAATAATGTATTTAAATAATTAAAGCACAGTATAATAATTAATCTTTAAACTGTAAAGTAGAGAGTTTATGATGTCAGTCCCGCGTAGGCTGAAATCTAGTAAAAATACCAAAAACAAGTTAAGTTATATACAAATTAGTTTATAATTCCACATTCTCTTCAGTACCTTATCTTTCCTAATAAAGTGCTGATACGCAGCCAGTATATGCAAAATAATTAAAGTAGTAAATAACAATGCAGTCTTTTTATGGATTTTTTAAAGATTTTGTCAAATTGTAAATCTTGAACACAAGAACTTATAGTAAACAAACCGTCAAAATCAATATGATGATTTGATAGGATAGTCATGAAAAAGCTGCTTATTGGCATTAATAACATTAAAAGATATAGCAAATTTATATTAATATTAGCAGCTTTTTGCTGCCAATTCGGTAAATCTAGCTGGTAATAAAACATTAAAAGACGTATTATTACTAAAGATAAAACAACTATACCGGTTGTTTCATGTATCCCCTATAACTCACATTTTAGAGGCGCTTCTATATAATTATCCATTAAGAAACTGACAACGAGTATTACTATAAGTATAATACTCATTATTCAGTGAAAAAGTCTTACAATTAAGCCGCAAGAATTTTCAGTATTTGTAAGTAGCATTATTAATACGCTAATAAATTATTCTGAACCTAATGTTATTCCTAACTAATGTATGGCTCGATTATGACTGCTCGCAATGACGCAAGGATATCAATGCCCAATTGCTTTATCTATAATCTTTTCCGCTTCCTCGCCACTAATTTTTGCTTTATCATTCAGAATGAGATTAGCATTCTTTAAGTCATCTCCTATTGCTTCTGCTCTTCCTTTTAAAATCTTAGCTAAAAACTGTTCGGCAAGAGCGTAATATGAGATTCTGTTACCTGGTTTTGCAAAGCCATGTCCTTCATCTTTGTAAAGTGCATAAACTACCGATATATTCTTTGCTTTCATGCTGTTTACAATCTGTTCTGATTCTGCCTGTACGACCCTCACATCGTGAGCACCTTGTGCTATAAATAAAGGCTTTTTGATATTATCAACAAAATTAATCGGTGATCTTTTTCTTAAAAACTCTTGTTCTTCTTCAGTATCCCAAGGTCCTATACGTGTTTTATATATACTTAACAATGGTGTAATATAAGGAGCTTTAGATTGCACATGAGTTAATAAATTAGACATACCTACAACATCAACACCGCAAGCAAATATGTCAGGGGTCATGGTAAGACCTACAAGCGTTGCATAACCTCCATAACTTCCGCCCATAATACAAACTTTGTCAAAATCAACTATATTATTTTTAATAGCCCAGTTAACACCGTCAATTAAATCGGTGTGCATTTTACCGGCATATTCTAAATTACCGGCGTTTAAGAAATGTTTCCCAAAACCGGTAGAACCACGGTAATTTATACTTAAAACTGCGTAACCACGATTTGCAAGCCATTGATGCTCAGGATTGTATCCCCAGCTATCACGAGCCCACGGTCCGCCATGAACATTAATTATTAGCGGTACTTTTTTATCAGGAATATTATTTTCATCAAGCTTTACATCATTGGGAAAAGTGATATAGCTAACTAAATCAAGCCCGTCACGTGACTTGATAATTACCGGTATCATCTTAGCAAGGCTATATTGCTCAAGTTCTTTGCGATTAGTAAATAAAAATTCGGCTTTTTTATTTGCCCTATCATATTTATAATATTTCACCGGTGCATTATCAGCCATATAAGCAACGATCCAAGTTTTGTCGTCTAACGTCCTACTATTGATAATTAAATCACCACGATCAAGAGTCTGCAGATATTTCATATCATCTTCAATCTCTTTATCTAATATTTTATATGAAACTCTATCATAGTCTATGGATACTGCTTGCGGAGTGTGTTTGGTAGGATGCATAGTAAACAAACCGATATCGGCTTTTGGATCTTCAGCTAATATTACTTCGTTATCTGTAGCGAGTGTTATCGCCTTAAGTGCTGAAGTATTGCGGTTACGCCCATCAAGCATATAAAGAATTTCGCCGCTAGCATCAAAACCTAGTATAGAAGTATTGAAAGAATCCTCCATTGAGATTTTAGTATATAATTTAGATGCTCCGTCTTTTAATTCATAATATTCAACGGCTCCATCTTTATCTAGTAAATTACCGAATCTTAAATTTAAATTTTCATCAGTTACATAATCAGTAAATCTATCATTTTTATAAATGAGTTCTTTTTCTAAAGTATCTAGATTTAATTTATAAATATCAAAATATTCAGGATTACGCTCATTTAAATATATTAATATCTCATTTGGCTTTTTATAGCTCACTCCAGCTATACCGGCTTTAACGCCTCTTTCAGGAGTAAGTAATTTTGTCTCTTTGGTCTCTATGTTATAGCTATAAATTCGGTCATTTTCATCACCGTTAAAATCTTGTGTATATAAAATATTTTTATTATTATAAGCTTTAGTATAAGACCAAATACCACGTCCTTTATCATTGGTGATGGCTTCTGCTTTACTAATATCATCTGATGGTGCTAGCCAAATATTTAAGACACCATCTTGCGGTGCAACATACAGAATATATTTACCGTCGTGGGTTAGAGAAACCCTTGCTTTATCAGGGTTACCGAATAAAACTTTTCTTGGGATTATTTGATTGTTATCCGTTATTGTTTGCTTTTGAAACATAAAAATACCGACACTTATTATTAATATAGTGCCTATAATATAGCAAATTTTACTCATTACTAATGGTTTGTTATTTAAATTGATGTTCTTTTTATGTCATTTCAGCGTAGGCGGGAATAACATAATGGGCACGGGACGACAAAAACTATACTCTCTCAATATTGCTTAAAAACCAATCAACTTCTTTAGTATTAGCATTACGTGTAAATGTCCATTCTTCTTTTAAATCTTCAATTTTGTCAACTACATTTTTACCTTGAAATAGTAATTTAATAAAGATGTTATTACCAAACATGTAAATTTCTGAATATTTTGCACTTAAAGCTGATGAGTCAAAAACATCTCCATAAGATGGTATTATTTTTTCAAATGCTTCCAAGTATCTTTTATCTATGAGCTCAGATAATTCCTTAGAATCTTTTTTATAAGCAGCTTCTATAATCATTTGAAAAGCAGTTTTAGCATTATTTATGAATTTAACCGGATCAAAAGAGTAAAGGCGTTTATGGACTTGTTCCATTCCATCTACGACCGCAGTTATATTATGTTCGACTATTATATCTTTAAAAGCTTTAATATCTTGGGCTGTTGGAATATTTTTTTCTTCTTTATTGGATTTGACTGTACTGTAAGTTACGTCCTTAATAACCGGTTCGCCAAAATAAGATTTTTGCCTTGTCTGTTCCTCTTCTGAAGTAGAACCGAGAGTCGTAATTAATTTGTTTATAATGTAAAAAGCAATAACGGCAAAAATTAATAACTCTATTATTTGAGGAGACATTTTTTATTTTTTTTTATTAAAAGATTATTCTATATATCTTAATATAAAAAAATAATCTTTTAAAGTTATTTAATAAAAATAAGGATTTATTTTTATTTGAGTTATACTTAAAGTTTAAAAAAATTAAAAGATAACTAAAATATCTTGATTATTTCAATTATTATGATATTACCACTTTGTACATGATGTTTAAACTCCATCATTGCAAAACATTTATAGCCTTTAGTCCATTTATGCTAGGTGGCTGTTGTATTAAAGTTTAATTTTTAAGCGTGTTTAGTATAACAGATAATTATTATTTTCAATGATTGAGTTTATCCCCTAGAACTTGTATATTTTTTAGCAACTCTTCCACTTTTATAGCATTATCAAATCCGTGATCGTAATGAAATCTTATATCAGGTGAGAATTTCACATTTATTTTATTAGTAATAAAATTTCTGATAGCTTTTTTAGAATTATTTAATGCATTCATAACTTCATTTATTGTTAGTTTAGTATTAAAAGGCAAGAAATAACAATTAGCTATTTTTAGATCAGCAGTAACTATAACTTTCGTAATAGTGAGCGGACAATTAAAAAGTCTGCTATCCAGCATTTTACCACGTCTTAGAATTTCGATTAATGCTTCATTTATAATGCTTGCTAATTTTTGTTGTCTATGAGAATTAGTTTTGGTTAATTTTTTCATAAGTTAAAATATATACAATTCTAGAGCATAATAGCATACTTTTGCCAAACAACCAATCACTAAAAATTTTAGAAATTTTGTTTTAACAAAACCAGAGAATAAAGAAATAAAGCATCCCCAAAAAGGAAATGCCATTAAGAAAATTATAAATATCTCATATTTATAATATAATTTTGTTAAACTTTTATGTCTTAAGATATTATGTTCATTTTTTGAAGCATAAAAGATATTTAAAACTATTCTTCCAAAAATATAATTGAATGCATGACCGCTAAGAGCAGCACAAATAGCTACTAACAGCATTATTAAACTATTATAGCCCGCAAACACTTTCATAGAATGAAATATTAATTCATTCTGAAAACCGATAATAAGATTTGAGACAAAACTATCAACGAATAATAAACTATATGCTTCAAATTGATTCATAAATGTAATATATTGAATTTTGATTATGTATGTTGTATTGCTTGATCCTTTTATTCCGTGGTCAAGCCACGGGGTGACAAAATAGCAACATACCACAACCATTACTATCTAACACCAAAATAAAGTAACCGGCAATGAAAAAGCAAATTATTTATCCTGATTTTATAGCACGAATTTTTTCTACGGCACTTGATTTATCATTATTTGCCTTTATAGCAATCCCAATATCACAATTTTGTTCTTTTAATTTATTATGGTTGTTCTTTAATGATTATTTCCTTAGCAATAACATTAATCTTTATAATCCCAATGAAATGTTTAACTCAGTTATGAGTCAGGAATTTTATGAATATCTTAAAGCAGGAAATTTTAATAAATATATTTTGTTTAATATCTCAATTTTTGCTACTAATATGTTAGTAATAGGCTCATATTTTGTAACGCTTTGGTATTATAAAGGTGCAACGCTTAGTAAAATGTTCCTACGTATGAAAGTCGTAGATGCCGTAACATTAAAGCGTCCAACTTTAAAGCAGTTAATTAAAAGATTTTTAGGGTATATGACTTTTCCTATAGGTATTTTTTTCATACTTTTTTCTTCTAAAAAACAAGCATTGCATGATAAGATAGCCGGAACAGTTGTTATTAAGTCTTAATATATTATACTCGCTGAATTTGAAAAATTGGCTATGTTGTTTTTTGCTTTTAATCCTCACGTACTAGTTACGTACGCTGCGGTGAAAAGCTTCAAAACGCCTTGCTCTTTTCCAAATTGATCTTCGTATTGTATACCAACTCTTCATTTATAATGATATATACTCCGACTATGAATAAAACAAATGATCATGAAATAGACCAGCTGATTTATCTTTTTTCAAAATTGCCTGGGCTTGGTAGTAGGTCAGCAAGACGTATAGTGCTTTATCTACTACAAGACAAAGATGTTAGGTTAAAAAGCCTGATTAATAACCTTGTAGAGATAGATAAGAAAATAGTAAAATGCAAGATTTGTGGTAATATGGATACGGAAAGTATTTGCTCTATTTGCTCTTCTAAATATAGAGATAAATCGGTTATTGCTGTTGTTGAAACCGTAGCTGAATTATGGGCAATGGAGCGTAGCGGTAATTTTAAAGGTTTATATCATGTACTAGGCCATAATTTATCGGCGGCTAGTAGGCAAAATCCTAGCATACTAAGGTTACCTGAACTACTTAAAAGATGTTTTGCAGAAAATATTAAAGAAGTTATTATTGCTACTAATTCTACTTTAGAAGGTCAAACTACTGCCTATTTTATTACTGAATATTTAAAAGAGCATCCTGCTAAAATTTCTCGCCTTGCTAGCGGTATACCTATCGGAGGTGAACTTGATTATCTAGACGAAGGTACTTTATCTGCCGCTATTAACCTACGCCAACCTTTTGAGTAAAAAATTATTGCTTTTACCTATCTAACTACTTAATAAAAATTAATTAAATTATTTTGTTAACAGTGCCATAGTGCAATAATTGAATTTTTTATTAAAAAAAATATGAGGTAAATATTATGCCAAATGAGAATAATAACGGTATCATTAACAACCAATAGCCCAAACGGTAAATATATGTCTCCAAGACCGGAATGAGTAAAACCTAACTGTGTGGTTATTACTTATTCTGTAATTGATAATATTAATTCCACTCTTGAAGCCTTACAAGCACGAGGTGCAAGTGTTTATTACATAACTGATAAGGATGGAACGCAATATCAATATCATAATGATTTAATAGATCAAGCTTTTTATGCTGGCAAGAGTAGTTGGCAAGGAGAAGTAGGTGTTAATAAGTTTGGTATTGGGAATATGCTTATTAATGATGCAAAAAGTGATTTTGCTGAAGAGCAAATAGAGCAGTTATGTAAATTCCTTAAGGATATAAAAGTAAGATATCCGGATTTAGATTTAAAACATGATTTAGTAGGTTTTGGTGAAGTAACTAGCTGGTTTTGGTAGATATTCTGATACTACGCAAGATCAAAATAGTAAAGTATTATTAGGTCTTGATAGTACTGGAGAACAAGTTGATACTTTACAAACAAAGTTAAAAGCATATGGTTATGGAGTAGCATCGACAAGCACTTTTGCTCAAATTACTCAACAAAAGCCGTCAGAGTATTTAATGACCGTTACGATACCGGTTTACCGAATAAAGTGCCGCCTATAACTTGGACTGAAGCAAGTGAATATGCATTATCAAAATTATTAGGGGAAGCACCAGCTGGGGATATAATATAATTAAATATTATATCTTAATAATCATTCGACAAAGTGCTCTTTAATATTGAGTTATTAAAGAGCACTTAAAGCTATAACAAATCTTGATGAAATTCTAGATGATGTTCACCGGAAAATTTTATTACATCATTATGATTCCATTGATGGTCCAAATTTATCAGTAATTCACCTTGTTCTATGTATTATACCTTTCTTTAAGGCATCTATAAATTTATCATACTGATTCTTATCTAGTTCTTCTTGTAATTTTTCACCAATTTTTCCGTAACAATCTAAATCTCTATATTTACCAAGCGGAATAACGTCGTTAATAGTCATATCATGCTCTTTTGCAATATGCCATATAATATTAGTAATAATTTCTTGGTGGCGATTAATTTGTTGTATAGTACGAAATTGATGGATTTCTATAGGATCCCACTCTTTGGGTATCTCATAGTTATCATATTTAGGTAAGAGATTAGAATATTGCTGTATCTTTTTGTGATTGTTAATTAATGAAGCAACCTCTAAACCTATTTTAAGCACTTCTTGATTTTGAGCCTCATTGTTTAGAACTTCATCAATTTTTTCTAAAGCTAGATTATACTTCTTATCTGCAATCAAATCGATGCTAACCGTATCAACTATTTTTATAGCTTAGTCTGATGAAAAATGAAGTTTATTTGTAAGATTTTCTATATGGATTTGAGTGTTATGTTTTTCATGGTTTAGTAAAAATTCTAATTCCTTAACAGTATTATTTACTTGTGTATCTAGATAGAGAGTTATTTGAGGTACTGATGTGCTAGTTCGTATTGTTTAGTCTTTAATGTAATTTGAGCTAATGTATACGGTTCATTAACACTCTTACTAATTTTAATTATCTTATCTCTTAGGTTTGCTTTATTGAAAATTTTTTCAGAAGTAGAATATTTATTATATTTAGCCATATATTGAAAGATGTAACATGCCATTACAATTATCAGGTAAATTATTTTGCTTAATTGAATTTAAGTTAGATTGAGAAATTGCGTTAGAATTCAAAATCATTTTTGCTAAAGTTTTTATATAATTAGAGGCATTTTGTATTAAATTTTCTGTTTCTGTAAATTTTCCATTAAGCCTATAAATCGTAAATAAATTATAGAAGTGTCTATTTTGTCTTTTAACATGATCAATAATTGCCATTCAGATGATGATAAATTTTTTGTATTAACATATGCTGGACACAGATTAGTCCGACAACGATTATAAAGCTTCTTTTTCTTCACCATCACTTACTAAAGTCGGTAGCTGAGGATTAAGTAGTGTATACTCAAGTATTATTATTACTGCTTCATATTCTTAGTATTACTTAATATTCCTGAAAAATGAGCTAAGTTCATAAGATTTATAGTTATTGTATTTGTATTTATTAAATTTTTATAACTTCAAGTTGTTTGTCAGATTTTATAAATATTACAATATGTTCTAAGAATTGAAGATATTGTGGATAATCTATTGTAGTTTTTAGTAATTTTGAAACTATATTGGCAGTATTAAGTAGATTTTTGGCTATTTTTTCCATAATTTGAATATTTTTTCTATTACTGCTATAAAAAAATATTTTTCGTGCATTATTGCATTATACTTATAAGTAATAAGATCTAAAGGATTTTAAAATGATATAGGTTTACATTTAAACTCAATTTCTTATTCATAGCTTTTGTGAATTATAGCAGTTTTATCTTGATTTATGTCATAATCTTCAAATAATTTGTGGCTTTTAAGGTCTTCATAATTATTATTATTTTAATAAACATTTTAGTAATAATTTTTTATGTATATTACTTGCTATATTTGCTGTTTCTAAGGCTAATTTTTAAATCCTTTACGTTCTCTATAGTTTCTAAATAATTTTCTATTTTAAACTTTCTAACTTCATCTTCGATAGATGTTGTTGTTCCTTGTAACATAATATCACCAACAAGCAGTAACCATAAAATATGGTTACTTTCAGAAAAGTTAATAGAAGACTTGTGTGATTTCATATAGAATGCCTAGTTATTGTTAACAAGGCATTGTATATTAATTTGATTCTTAGTCAAAAATTATTAATATTTTTTAATAATTATCCACCGAATTGCTCTTTAATAATTCTATCTTCTAGCGTATGGTTTTTATTAAAGAGCAGTTTGATAGGCGTATCCGTAGTAGATTTAACGGTAACATTTGTGATATTATTAAACTCCTGAAAATCGGCAGTAGCATTTACCGGTCGTTTATTTGTATTAAGTATTTTAAATTGAATTGTAGCAGATGCAAGCAGTAAAGCACCGTGCCATCTACGTGGTCTAAAAGAGCAGATAGGGGTTAGGCATAGCATATTTGATTCAAGCGGTAAAATAGGACCGCCGGCAGATAAATTGTAAGCACTACTTCCGGCAGGCGTTGCAATTAAAGCTCCGTCTGCTACTAATTCGCTCATTCTCTCTATTCCGTTTACGTCTATTCTAAATTTAGCAGCTTGATTAGTTTTACGAAATATCGATACTTCGTTAATAGCAAGTGCGGTATATATTTGACCACTTATATCTTCAGCTTGCATAAGAAGAGGATTTAGAATAGAAACAGTACTTTCATGTATATTTTGTGATAAATTCTTAGTATCTAAAGGATTCATTAAAAAGCCGAGGTTTCCTAAATTAACTCCATAAAAAGGTATATTAAGATGCATATAGCGGTGAATATTATGTAGTAATGCTCCATCACCTCCTATTACGATAATTGCTTCTGCTTCCTCTATTTTACAATAATTATAGAGTTTTTTTATTTCCTCTATAATAGCTAGATGTTTGGAATTTTGGTTATAAATTAATGCTATTTTATTTATATTCATTATACGAATTTCTTTTTTAATATATAGACGCTTAACTCATAATAAGTTATAAGAATAAAGTAATAAAATAAATATTAAGTTAAATTATGTCATCATTCAACATCAAAAATCATAAAAATGATCTGCTATTTGTACCGCTAGGAGGATCCAATGAAATAGGTATGAATCTTAATCTTTACCATTATAAAGGTAAATGGTTAATGATTGATTGCGGTAGCGGTTTTGCCGATGATTACTTACCTGGTGTTGATATGATAATTGCCGATAGTCGCTTTATAGAGAAATATAAAAAAGATATAGTAGGTCTGATTTTAACTCATGCTCACGAGGATCATTTAGGCGGTGTACAATATTTATGGAGTAGCCTTAAATGTCCTATTTATACTACTACTTTCACAGCAAATTTTTTAAAAATTCGTTTAAATGAATATGATTTTGCTAAAAATATAAAAATTCATGAAGTGAAATCTGGTAGTAAAATAAGTCTAGATCCTTTTTCCTTAGAGATGGTGCCACTGACTCACTCGGCTCCTGAAATGCAAGCAATTATGATCCGTACGGATGCAGGTAATATTTTACATACGGGAGATTGGAAATTTGATAATGATCCTGTACTTGGTCAAAAAGCCGATGAGGAGCTTCTGAAGTCTTATGGAGATGAAGGTGTTCTTGCACTTGTTTGTGATTCAACTAACGTGTTTAATAAAGGAAGCTCAGGGTCTGAGGGAGATGTTAGAAAAAGTTTAGTAGATATCATAGCCGGATGCCCTCAAATGGTAGTAGTTTCAACCTTTGCATCTAATTTAGCACGGCTTGATACAATAATTCATGCTGCAGGACTGGCCGGTAGAAAAGTAGTCTTAACCGGTAGAAGTTTGCATCGTATGATGCTTGCAGCTCAAGAAAGCGGCTATTTCAAAGATATTGCTCCTCTAATTAGTGAACGTGATGTTAGTAGATTTAGCAGAGAAGAATTATTAGTCATTGCTACCGGTTGTCAAGGTGAGCCTATGGCAGCAACTGCAAAACTGGCTAGTAATTCTCACCCGTCAATAAGACTTGCTCCTAAGGATACGATGATTTTTTCTTCAAAAATTATTCCTGGTAATGAAAAGAAAATATTCAGACTATTTAATATATTTGTTAAAGCTGGTGTAGAAGTGATTACTGAACGTGACCATTTTGTGCATGTTTCAGGACATCCATCGATTGACGAGCTGCACAAAATGTATTCTCTAATTAGACCAAATATTTGTATACCTGTTCACGGCGAGCCTATACATATTCATGAACATGTTAAGCTTGCTAAGAAAAATGGTATAAAACAGGCAGTAGAGGTTGAAAATGGTAGTGTAGTATTGCTTGAACCTAATAATGCAACAGTAATTTCAAAAGTTGAAAATGGTTATTTAGCTGTAGATGGTAATTATTTACTCCCTGTAGAATCTCCGATTTTCAAAGCTAGAAGACGTATGTGTGAGTCGGGTATCGTTGTAGCATCAGTAGTAATTAATAAAAAAGGGATGCTTGCTGCAAACCCAATTCTGTCTATGCCTGGTCTGCTTGATCCAAAAGAGGATATGGCGTTGGTTAATCTCATTAAAAACGATATTCAAGAACTTGTTACCATTCAAAATAAACAGACTAAAAAAGCATTGTCGGATGAACAAGTAATCGAAGCAATAAAAAGAACAATTCGTAAAACCTTAAAACAAGAAATTAATAAGTCACCCGTTATAATAGTAAACCTTGAGAAAACTGTGGAGTAGTTAAATTGTGATTGTGAGTAAGTATTATTGTATGGTTCGAGAAGCCCGTTCTATGTCATTCCCACATGGTGTTGTTGCGTGGATACCCTAGCCATCATTGCGAGGAATGAAGCGATGCGGCAATCCAGGAAAATAATTAAAAAAATTCTGATTTACAGACTTTTTTACTGGATTGCTTCGTCGAATTACGATGTAATTCTTCTCGCAATGGTAGAAAACTGGTCTACAAAGGCAACGCCACGTAGGAATGATACAAACATAAACTTGCAAGCGACAAAGAAAAAATCAAATGAATAAATTTAAAAATATTGCTGTTTATGGCGGAGGGAGTTTCGGTACTAGTCTTGCTGCTTTAGCAGCACAAAACTGTAGTAATGTTACTTTATTTTTACGTGACGAGGAAATAGCAAAAGAAATTTTACATAAAAAAACTAACATAAAATATTTAGGTGGTATTAAATTACCTGCTCATTTACATGCTACTACAAACTTAAGTGTAATTAAGGATTTTGAGCTAATTATTATTGCAGTGCCGTCTTATGCTTTTGATGACTCAATAAAATTATTAAAAACTCACGGCATTTCTGAAGATAATACTCTTCTAATCGCAACAAAAGGCTTTGCCCGTAATCCTACTGAACTATTTTCTGATAGATTAAAAACTCTATTACCGCATAGCTCTACAGCGTTTTTTGCAGGTCCGAATTTAGCAAAAGAACTCGCTAAGAATTTACCGGCTTCGGCAAGTATTGCAAGTTTAGATATAGATATAGCAAATAAAATAGCCAATAACATAAGTTCAAAAATTTTTACTACTAATATGACAAGCGATATTGTAACATTACAGGTAGCAGGAGCGTTGAAAAATATTTTTGCTATTAAAAGTGGAATTGATTTAGCAAGTGAGCAGGGCGAGAATGCAAGGGCAACGCTTATAGTGGATGCCTTAAAAGAAATTATTACTTTATCTAAGGTCTTTGGAGGTTTGCAAAAAAATTCTGATATTTTGCTAGAGGCAGGAGTAGTAGGCGATTTAGTGCTTACTTGTTACGCTTTAGGTTCACGTAATACAAATTTTGGTTATGAGCTTGGAATTAGTAGTGATAAAAAGAAATTTTTACAGGAATATAAACAGCTAGTAGAGGGAAGAGAAGCATTAAAATTAGTTTTAGATTTGATAAAGCAATATGATTTACATATGCCTATAATTTCAGAAGTGGCTAGCTATGTCATGCCTGCATAGGTGTGGCGTTGTTGCATGGAACGCAAAACCTACTTTATGTCATTCCAGCCTACGCGGGAATGACATAAAATGATCCATGCAACAACGCTTCCTAGCAATGACGATTGATTGTAGCTACAATAATCTATTCATCTGTTCTCGCTCTAATTTTTCTTCTTTATCTGGTTTATTAAACATTCTTTATAAAAACTGTTTGGTTATATATACAAGTTCTATTTCGGGCTTTTATTCAGAATATTCAAGTATTACTACATGCTTGAAAGTAACCACTTTATCACTTTCTTTTTCTAAACTATATTTATCTTTTAAAATGTTATCAAACTCTTCAAATTTATTTTTATCTATAGTTAAAATAACATCTTCTATTACATTAAAATCATTACATATTACTAAAGCTTTGGTAATAGTTTTTGTATTTAATTCTATATAATAATTATATCCTTGCTAATAATTAGGTGCTTTATTGATGATTTTGTATTTTTTTTTGTTAGATCTATATTGGTAGTTTTATTTAATTCAAGACCAAGCGGCATAGGATTAGAGTAGGTATTTAAACCAAAAAATATAATTAATAATGGTAATAGATTTTGCATAAATATACTCGTTGAACTTGAAAAATTTGCTACGTCGTCTTTGTAAGTCCTAGGATGCTCAGGTATTCAGGTATTAAATATACGCTCCGCTCCTCGGCTTACAGACTCCTTGCTCTTTTCCAAGTTGAACTTCGTGTCTCAACTCTTCATTTCATAGGAGTATATATAATATTAAACAACAAATCTTAAATACCATAATATTGATTATATTTCAATTAAAAGTTAATAAGATAAAAATCTTTACAAAATTTAGTGAAAAAAAAATAAAACCTCATATATTATAAGTAATTATATCTTTAGCTCATTACATGATAATCTTTAGTATAGTTTTTTTTAAAACCGTTTCGGTATTATTAAGTGTAGTAATAGGATTTTTAGCAGGTAAATATTCAAATGTTGAAAGAGATAGTATCTCTTCGTTACTGTTCTATTTTATATCGCCTATAGTATTTTTTACGATACCTGCTAGTACAACCTTAACACTTTCTGCATTAAGCGTTACGGTCGTAACATTTATAATTGCAACACTCTTATCGCTTTTTTCTTATTATTTTTTTGGTAAATTTTGGCAGGATCATACACGTAATATTATAGCTTTGTCTGCGGGTACGGCAAATGGTGGATATTTTATGTTGCCTATAGCTGCAGCACTTTTCGATGATTATACATTAAGTATTTATATGATGGCGGTGATAGGAGTTAATATTTATGAATGTTCCGTCGGCTTTTATATTTGTATGCGCAGTTTTGCTAATACCACCGATAGTATATTAAAAGTAGTAAAATTACCGATTTTAAACGCTTTTTTCTTTGGATGTTTATTTAGTTTTTGTGGTTTTACTTTACCGGATTTTTTAGATGATTTTATATATAATATGAAAGGTTCTTTTTCAATACTCGGTATGGTGATGGTGGGGCTTGCTCTTTCGTCTCTACAGAAATTTGAAGTTGATATAAAATTTACTCTTGCTACTTTTGCTGCTAAATTTCTATTCTATCCTTTGGGGGTAGGGTTATTTATCATGTTTGATCATTTTGTAACAAAATGGTATAACAATGATTACTATAATGCTCTAAAACTACTTTCTACGGCACCACTCGCAGCAAATACTATAGTTATAGCAAATTTACAGAAATTTTATCCTGAGAAAGTTGCGGCTACCGTATTTTTATCTTTGCTTTTTGTAGTTATATATATGCCGACAATGGTCAGTATATTTTTAAGTGACTTAAATTAATCACATGATGACAATGATTTTTTTAAATTTATTCTAAATTGGTATTAATTAGGTTCATATGAAAATTAATTCAATAAAAATTGGTCCATATATTAATTTATTACCTCTTCAATATATACCGAAACATAAAATTTCTTATGTGGAATTTGGTGATCCTAAAAATAAAAATATCATAGTATGTGCTCACGGCTTAACTAGAAATGCTCATGATTTTGATAAAATAGCGAAAGAGTTGAGTACAAATTATAGAGTAATTTCAATAAATTATCCCGGTCGTAGTGATAGTGAAAATTTTAAAAAATCTAATCATTATAACTATACGACTTATATTAAAGATACGTTATTTTTTTTAAAAAGGCTAAATATCAAAAATCCTATTTGGCTTGGTACTTCAATGGGCGGTATTATAGGTATGGTACTTGCCAGTAAATATAAAAATATTTTTAAAGCCTTAATATTAAATGATATAGGGGCGTTTATTGATGCTGCTCCTTTAATGAAAATTGGAGGTTATGCTAAAAAAACGATACTCTTAGATGATTTGGCTAGTGCAAAAGAACATTTAAAACTGATTTATGCACAAATCGGTATTAAAGATGAAGAAGATTGGGATTATTTAACAAAATATAGCGTAATTTCTACATTCGGCGGAAAATATAAAATGAATTATGATCCTGCTATAACACAAGGAATGAAAAATGCTAGTAACCAAGAAGATGTTAAACTATGGTCCGTATGGAATAAAATCAAATGTAGAATACTAGTAATTCATGGGATGAAATCTCAAATTTTAACAAAATCTACTGTTAACAAGATGAAAGAAACAAAAATTTTTGATCTTTATGACGTAAAATATGCCGGTCATGCTCCTTCCCTAATGAATTTTGAAGAAATTAACTATATCAAATCTTGGTTAGAGAAGAAGTCTTAAGGTCATTTCTGCATGGATATTAAATCGTCATTGCGAGGAGCGAAGGGCTGTGTTGCAGGGCTCTTATGTCATTCATGCACAAGCAGGAATCAAGAAACAAAAGATATTAAATACAACAAATTTTTGAAATTAAAAGCTCGATTTATCTTGCTTTATGCTGTATTCCAGCCCACGCCGGAATGACACAGAGATCATTTAAATTAATTAACAAATAATAATTATGAAAATTACTACTAAAGTACTAATAATAGGCTCAGGTCCTGCTGGTCTAAGTGCCGCTATTTATACGGCTAGAGCCGCTCTAAAACCAATATTAATTAATGGTATGCGGCCAGGTGGGCAGCTTACAATTACCACCAATGTTGAGAATTATCCAGGATTTGTGGAAACGGTGCAAGGACCTTGGCTTATGGAGCAGATGTCTATGCAGGCTCAAAATGTCGGTACAGAAATTATTAGTGATTATGTGGAAAAAGTGGATTTATCAAAGAGGCCTTTTAAAGTATTTACAGGATCAGGAAATGAATATGAAGCAGAAAGTATAATCATCTGTACTGGTGCGGAAGCAAAATGGCTTGGTATAGCTTCGGAGCAAGACTTTATGGGGTTTGGTGTTTCGGCATGTGCTACTTGCGATGGTTTCTTTTTTAAGAATCAAGAAATAGTTGTAGTAGGGGGAGGGAATAGTGCAGTAGAAGAAGCTTTATACTTAACCAATCATGCTAGCAAAGTTACTATAGTGCATAGGAGAGATAGTTTTAGAGCTGAGCAAATATTACAAGATCGATTATTTAAAAATCCTAAAATATCGGTAATTTGGGATCATGTAGTAGATGAGATTGTAGGTCGCAATAAGCCAAAATCTGTTACCGGAGTTAAAATTCAAAATGTCCACACCAAAGAGATTAGTTTATTGAATTGTAGCGGTGTATTTATAGCTATCGGGCATGTACCGAATACGGGGTTATTTACTGGACAAATTGCAATGGATGATGATAATTATATCATCACGGAATCAGGTACAACCAAAACTAATGTAGAAGGTGTTTTTGCTGCCGGTGACGTTCAGGATAAAATTTATAGACAAGCAGTAACTGCTGCAGGAACAGGCTGTATGGCAGCTCTTGAGGCTGAAAAATTTTTGAATAAATAATACATTTCCTAAAAAAAGACATAATCATATAATAATTTATTAATTTAAATTCTTGTATTGAAAATTATAGCAATATACTCTTTCTTTCTAATGTTCTAAAATAGAGATGGATTATGCCTATACAACACGTAACTTCAGAGAAAAAATGGGAAATGTTTTTAAAAGCTATAGGAGCAGAGATAGGTGTTACAAAGATAACTGATAGTCAAGTCATTTTTAAAACAACTTCTAAAGACTTAGAACATTTTCGTACATTATTAGCATCTCCTGATGAATTAAAGAAGAATGTGATACATGCTTTATTTAATGATAATAAGGAGAACATATGAGAGTATGAACTATATAATGCGGATACTTATCACAGAGTATGGTTTGTATAAAATTTTAGAAACAATAAGATTAGAAGCTGAATTTAATAAAGAATTATTAACTGCTGAAATTCAACTCTCTTGTGGAAAGCCAATAAAACATAAAATGGACAAATCCAAACTTGAGATATTACAAGCCATTATAAGTGATGAAAATAAATTATCACAAATTTTAACAGATGAAACAACAACGGCTACAGATTATACCTATCCACCTACTGAATTTTCTAAAAAAATATCACAAATTATTTCTCACAAAGAAAAAATCGATTAACTTTTACTGTAAATAACGGTGCAACAATGCAAGCAGTTCAAGCTTATAAAGTTGACGGTACATCACCTATTATCGCTTCTAATTTAGAAGGCGGATTTGTCTTTGATAAGAAGTATTTATTTCTAATATTTAGCGGTTTTGTCTGGCAGGAAGACGGTAAATTCCCAATTCTGTTTTCTTCTAAAGACCAAGAATATCTAAATACTAATAATAATCATGAAATTACTTTACTTTATTAATAGATATTAGCGGTAGTATGAAATATACTTTTAGTGATTATAAAAATAATATACAAAGGATACTAGCTAAGTGAGTTGAGATCCCTTAATGATCAATCTAGCATGGAATCTTCGTCTGATAAGGGCAAACTCTCTTGCAGATATTAAGAAGTATGTAGAAACGTTAAATGCTTATGGATATACAAGATTATATGGTACCATCAAAGATACTTTAGAATTATTGAAAGAAAAAATAAATATACATTCTACTATTATAGAATTTACTGATGGAAAAAACACAGGAGCTGACTGTAATACAACACAACAAGATGTTATAGATTCTGCAATTGCTGTAATACGCAATCCTCAATTTAATATGTATGCGGTAGGCTTTGGTAAAAACTACAATAAAGAATTTTTTGAAGAAATTGCAATGCGTGGATGATTTACTCATATTAGTTTAATAGGTCCGAGCGGCATGAGACAGTTTGAGCAATATATTGATAATATTGAGCAAAATGTGGTTATTTGGAAAATATTGGGAGCACAATTACATTTTATAATACGAGTACAAGAAGGCGATGTTTTTATTTGAGATATAAGTAGATACCGATAAAGAAATTACGTTCTCTAAAGATAGTCAACAATTCACTATTGGAGTAGAGGAGTTTGATACAAATATTGCCGGCGTAGTCAGAAGTTATTACGATGAAGTAGCTTAATATGCCGATTTGGGATGAACAATCAATCGCCTTTAGTCGAATGTAAGATATAATGAAGTTGCCTTGGCGGACGAATTTATAAAGAGATATGAGAAGTTATAGAAAAAAAATAGCCATATCCAGTATGATTTAAAAGTACACAATATGTGGGTACCAAAGTATAGCAAGAGTGTATTAACGTGAAAGGTAGCGAAGAGAGATCTAGAGATTTATTTAGGAGTATTTGTATGGAACATGAAGTACAGATAATTTCAGGCAAAGTAGCTTGTGATCATGTTCATATGTTTATCTAGTATAGACCGCAAATAACACCTAGCAAACTTGTGCAGTATTGAAAATGCAGTAGCTCAAGAATATTATTGCAAGAATTTACTTATTTGAGAAAGCAGTATTGGGGCAATCATTTTTGGGCTAGAGGTTATATGGCAGTTAGTTTGGGTAATATTACTGATGAAATGATACAGCAGTATATTGATGAGCAAGAAGGTGCAACTATTAATGATGACCTATTTCTAATCGATTACACTTCTATTTATAACATCTCAGCTTATAGCTGAGAGTTGTTTAGTGATTATATTTCTCTTACTAGTATTACCGCATAATTTTAAGATTAGAAAAGTACTATATGTCATTTCTGTACAGCATTGTTGTATAGCTCGAATCTTATGGCGAGGCGCGAAGCGACGTGGCAATCCAGAAAAATAAGTAAAAAAATTCTGTAAATCAGAATTTTTTTACTGGATTGCTTCGTCGAAACTTGCAGTTTCTTCTCGCAATGATGGAGTGGTATCCACGTAGGTAACGCTTGTATTCGCTTGCAATGACGATTTTAGTATCAACACAATAATACCAATATGAAATTTATGAACTTACTTAAAAATATTACGGGAAAGAATTATATAAACGGTGAATTTGTAGAATTTGGGAAACAAATATCCATTATTAATCCTTCAACTTTAAAAGAAATCGCTACAGTTCCGAATTTAGAATTATCTGAGATTAATTCAGCGATTAATAATACGGTGCAAACTTTTGCTTCATGGTCACAAAGTTCGTTTGAAGAAAGAATAGCGATTCTTAGAAAATGGTATAATTTAGTAATAGAAAATATTGATGAGTTAAGTCATATATTAACACTAGAGCAGGGTAAAGTACTCTCTGAATCCAAAAAAGAAATTTTATACGGAGCATCTTTTATTGATTGGTATACATATGTTATACATAATATTCACGGGACTATTAAACCAGGCAGTAGTAAAGCTCATAAAATTGTTACGCAATATGAGCCTGTAGGACCGTCTGCGGCTATAACTCCTTGGAATTTTCCAAATGCAATGATTACTCGCAAGGTAATACCTGCAATAGCTGCGGGTTGCAGCGTTATATTAAAACCGTCAAGCCTTACGCCTCTATCAGCTTTAATACTTACGAAATTTGCAAGCGATGCTGGTTTGCCAGCCGGAGTATTTAACGTAATTACCGGTGATTCTGATATTATAGGTCAGTCTTTTTGTGAAGATTTTAGGCTTCGGAAATTATCATTTACCGGTTCTACAAATGTCGGTAAAATTCTATATCAAAATGCCGCAAATACTCTAAAACGTTTATCTTTGGAGCTTGGCGGCAATGCTCCTTTCATTATAACAGCAGATAATAAGTTAGAAAAAGTAGCAAGAGATTTGGTAGTTGCTAAAACTAGAAATAGCGGGCAGTCTTGTACTTCACCAAATAGGATATTTATAGAAGAATCTATATATGAAAAATTTATAGAAATTCTAAAGGCTAAATTTACTCAGCTTAAAGCCGGTGATGGCTTTGATAAGGAATCAGATGTAGGTCCGTTAATTAGTTCTGCTGCTATAGAAAAAATACAAAAGCTGCTCACTGATGCACAAAGTAAAGAAGCTCAATTAATTTGTGGTGGTAAAGCTGTTGATAATTTTATTGAGCCCACTATTATTATTGACTGTTTGGATAATATGGATATCTTTAGAACAGAAATATTCGGTCCGGTAGTTGCTTGTTATAAATTTAAAGATTTGGATGAAGTAATAGAACGTGCAAATAATACCGAATACGGCTTGCAAGGATATGTATATTCAAATAATATATCTACGGCACAAATGATAGCAACTAGGCTTGATTTTGGTATGGTTTCAATTAATAATCCATTGCCTGGAAATGCAAAAGCACCTTTTGCAGGGCGTAAAGCTTCAGGCTTTGGAGTTGTAGGCTCATTTGAAGGGATATTTGAATATCTCAATACGAAATATATAAATTTACAGAATTAAGAATGCCAGCGTGTTTTTTTTATGTTATTCCTGCTAGGTATTGTTGCGTGTATCAATTTCACCTGTGTCACCACGTGGTCAAGCCATGAGGTGACACGGTTGATTTTACCGGTCCATGCAGCAACGCAAGCTTGATCACGTTATGACAATGAAAATAATCATTATGAATAAAGTTATGCCTGTTCCTATAAATGATATTGAAAGAAAAATTGAAGAAATTAGCCTTATACTTGATAATTATGAACCGCTTTGTTTAATAATAGGTACAGCAAAAATAAATCCCCACTTACATATAATATCTAATAATCTTGCTGAATTGTTAGATAAAAAGATACCACTTTCACTTGAATATTTTGATCCTATAGTACGACTAATTGAACAATTTAATAAGATTGAAATCATAATACCTAAAGAGTTTAATAATGCTTTATGTAATACATTATTAAACTTTGAGAATAATGATTATTCCGACGAATTACCAGAAACCGTAATTCAATATACAGAAAAACTTGATATTTCTAGAGGTTGATGCGTATTAACACTCTAAAAATCTCAATAGTTTTACCGGTTTATAATAGGGAGAAGCTATTATCTTTTGCTATTGAGAGCTGTCTTAATCAAAGCTTTAAAGACTTTGAGCTTATTATTATTGATGATTGCTCAAAAGATAGTAGCGTGATAGTAGCTAGGAAATATGCAGAGCAGGATTCACGTATTAAGGTAATAGTAAACGAGACCAACAAAACATTACCGGCAAGTTTGAATATTGCTTTTAAAGAGGCTAAGGGGGAGTATTTTACTTGGACTTCAGATGATAATCTTTTTCATGAAAATGCTTTAGAAAAAATGGTTAAGATACTTGATAATTCACCTGATATAGGGCTTGTATATACTGATTATACTTTAATCGATGAGCAAGGTAGTATAGGTGCAAGACTTTATCAAGAACCGCCGGAGTTTTTACCGATTAGAGATTGTGTCGGTGCATGTTTCTTATATAGAGCCGATTTAGCAAGACAAATAGGTGGATATAATGAAAATATGAAGTTGGTGGATGATTATGAATATTGGCTTCGTTTTGGACTTGTTACGAAATTTGCTCATATACCGGAATCTTTATATTTCTACCGAGTACATGATCAAAGCTTAACAATAGAGCGTAAAGTAGAAGCAAAACAGAGCAAAAGAGCTTTAAAAGAATTATTTAAAGATAAATACATTATAGCTGATAAGATTAAACCTATAAATGATTTATATAATTGGTTTATTGAAGATAGAAATTTAATCTCTTATTTTAGGTTATTTAAAATAATTATTTGTAGTCCGATAATTACTATTTCTTATATTATTAAAAATCTGAAAAGAATTAGGTGATATTTTAGAATAGTGTCATACCGTAGCGGTATCATTGCGCGTATATTAATCGTCATTGCGAGGAGCGAAGCGACGCGGCAATCCAGAAAAAATAACAAAAAAAATGCTGTAAATCAGAATTTTTACTGGATTGCTTCGTCAATTATTTTGTCCTTTCCTCGCAATAACGGAAAATCGAGCCATGGGATGACAACCAATTTACAACACATTTAAAAACAAATGCAAGATCAAGATTTCATACATACATTAAATCCACAACAGCAAAAAGCAGTTCTTCATACTGAAGGACCGCTTTTATTGCTTGCAGGTGCAGGGACAGGTAAAACAAAAGTACTTACCTCAAGAATAGCTAATATTATTCACAAAAATTTAGCCCCACCTCAAAATATTCTAGCCGTTACTTTCACTAATAAGGCTGCTAAAGAAATGGCTGAAAGAGTGAACAGTCTAATTAATTGCTACGGTCTTAATATAGGCACTTTCCACTCAATGGCAGCTAGGATATTACGTGACCAAAGTGAGCATTTAAATCTTGGTTTAAATAATAGATTTACTATTATTAGTCATGATGATCAATTAAAATTAGTTAAGGATATAGTAAAACTAAAAGATATTGATACTAAAAAATATGCTCCTAAATTAATACATATAATAATTTCGAGATGGAAGGATCAAGGATTATTACCAAGTAAATTATCAGCATCAGATACTAATTTACCGCTGCAGAGGGTGGCAAAACTTGTATACGAAGAATATCAGAAAAATTTACTTATTTCTAATGTTTTAGATTTTGGAGATTTGCTACTTTATAATAATGAGCTTTTTATTAAAAATCCCGCAATACTAAGATATTACCAGGAAAAATATCGATATATTTTAATCGATGAATATCAAGACACTAACGTTGTCCAATATTTATGGGCAAGAATGCTCGCAAGTTTATATAAAAATATTTGCTGTGTAGGAGATGATGATCAATCTATCTATGGTTGGCGAGGAGCAGAAGTCGGGAATATATTACGTTTTGAAAAAGATTTTGCAGGTGCAACGATTATTAAATTAGAGCAGAATTATAGATCAACTTTGCCAATACTTGCTGCTGCCTCTAATGTAATCAATAATAATAAAAACCGTCACGGTAAAACGTTATGGACAGATAAGGAAAGCGGTGAAAAGATAAAAATTATCTCTTGTTGGAGTGATAAAGAAGAAGCAAGATATATAGCCAGTGAAATAGATAAGTTAGTGAGAGAAGAGCGATATAATGCTGGCAATATTGCAATATTAGTACGAGCCGGATTTCAAACAAGAAGTTTTGAGGAAGCGTTTATAAATAGTGCTATGCCTTATAAAATTATAGGAGGTGTGCGGTTCTATGAACGTATCGAAATAAGAGACGTGCTTGCTTATATTCGTATATCTTTGAATCAAAATGACAATCTAGCACTTGAGCGTATTATAAATGTGCCGAAAAGGGCAATAGGTGCAGCTAGCTTAAATAAAATTAGATTATATGCACTTGAGCGAAATATTTCTAATTTCGCATCCATTAAAGAAATGTTAGAAATGGGCGAGATTAAAGCAAAACAATATGAAACTCTAAAAGATTTGGTTACTAAAATTGATAATTGGCACGAAATATTTAATATAGATGCTCCAATAAACGTAGTTAAAGCAATACTTGATGATTCCGGTTATCTTGAAATGCTTCAAGAAGAAAAGACCGAAGAAGCATTCGGTAGAATCGAAAATATTAACGAAATGCTTAAAGCTATTGCCGAATTTAACGATGCTCATGATTTTATCGAACATTCAAGTTTAGTTATGGAAAATGAAGTGCTTGAAACTAATTACGGTGGTGCTGTTACTATAATGACCTTGCACGCAGCTAAAGGGCTTGAGTTTGACGTAGTGTTTTTACCGGGATGGGAAGAGGGGCTATTTCCGTCTCAAAGGTCTCTAGACAAAGACGGCGAAAAAGGCTTAGAAGAAGAACGCCGCATTGCTTATGTCGGTATTACGAGAGCCAAAAAAGACCTATACATTACCCACGCCGAAAGCAGAAAAATATTTTATGAAATAGTACGCTCTTACCCTTCAAGGTTTATAACAGAAATCCCTGATGAAATTACGATTAGGACCTCTTCTATGAAAAAATACAATTCTTTTTATAAGTTTTAATTAATTTTCATTCATAAATTTTAAATTGGTTTGCATACTTTAACTAATTGTTATCTAATTTAATTAATAATAATTAACATAGGAAGTGGTATGGCCAAGGAACTAATACCTGATAGACCACAAGAGAAACTTAAAACTGCTTTTGAATATCAAGTTGATAGTGCAGCAGTGATAATAAGAACACTAGATGAAAAAGTAAAGCTTGCTTCAGAAGAGACTTCTCTAATCAAAAGGCAAGACCTACGTTTACAAGCTGTAGGAGCAGCTATCAGTTTGTATTCTCCTGAAGTAACAAATCAATATCTTGATGATACTAAAATAGAAAAATTGGTTGGTTTATTGAAAAAAAATAAAAAATATACTATAAATTTATTGTCTAAAGAAAAAGATGTATATGAAAAATTAGTAGCTAAAAATGAAGCTATGATTAAAAGCTTTCCAATATCATTGGATGGAGTAATAGATCATATAACTGTTAAAGTACAAGCAAAAGCTTATAAGAACGCTGTTGAAATTGCTTTAACAGCAATAAGGTATGTGATCAACTATGATGAAGACACAGAAAAAAAGTTGAAATTGCTACCGAAACAATATTAGATGCTGAAACATTAATTAAGAAAGCTGATAAGAATATAGATTTACAACAAACTACATTAACTCCAGAACAAGTTGTGGTTCAAAACACTTTTAAAAGTACAATAGATAAATTATATGAGTTTCTTGAAAAAAACATTGAAACAAATAAAAACATAACGCAAGGAGTAGATATAATTGAAGAAGCAGGAGTAAATAAAAGTGAAATGATAAATTCATTACTACCGGCAATAAGTAAACTACCGCCTAAAAAAATGACAGAGCAATATAGAGACATTATCAAGCATTTTGCTCCATTACTTGAGAGTAGCAATCCTGCACTTCTTAACGGTACTAAAAAATATTAACAGAGTTAGATCCCGGATATTTAACCGAACACGGATGGGAAAAAAATATAGCATTAGAATTACAAAGAGTAGTCAAGCCTAAGCTATGGCAAAGAATAGTAGCAGTTTTTACCGGTACGGATTATGCTCAAAAAAATATAGATAAAGCAGTCGCTAACTTTGAAAAAAGTAATAGTTTATATATAGATATGAAAAATTTGTTGAAAGAATTACAAAGAGAAAAACAAGCATCAAATAAAGAAATCAATATCGTCACAACAAAAAAAGAGCAAGGCAAAGAGCAAAATAAAACAATATCCCAAAACTATAAATCTTCTATATCAACCCCTATATCTCATGTTGATAAGCTTAATAAAAGTAAAGAGAGTGGCAACAATCATGGCATAGTAAATAATGATTTATATGATAATTACGATAATATAGTTGCAAATTTTTAAGAAGTTTGATAACTTGGCCCATTATATCCAATAAACTTAATCATGAGGTATTATATGGCAGAAGGGATTATAACTAATATCAGTGATACTATTGAAAAAATTAAAACAAATGATGAAGTAACTGAGATATCGGCTGCAGTAAAAGGTAAAATAGTTGATATAAAAAACGTTAATAGTAGATTAGATACTTTGAATAAAAATATTGTTACTCCAGATCCTATTCAAAGATATTTACAATCTGAAGAATATATCACTAGTACGCTTGAAGTACTTGCCAGTAAAATTATTAGTGAAGTCGTAGAACATAAAGATGTACAAAAATTAGTAGATAATTTGCATATCAATTTAGCACAAGATGCAAAACTGATGCCTAGTACAGCAGATAAGTTAAAGTTTGATGTTGCAAGGACTGAAGCAGCACTTAAGGGGTTTGTACTTCCTCTAAATAAAGGAGGATCTTTTGATGAATTATCATTGATGGGTATAGAAGATGAAGAAGAAATCTTTGCTGGTCCTATAAGAGCAACTAAAGAGGCATTAATAGCCGTAAGCGGAAGTTCTATACCTAAAGAGCAATATGCACATGCTGTAAAAGATAAAGCTATAGAAATCTTAAAACAAGATCCTAAAAACACTCCGGAAAAACTTGAGAAATATGCGAAATTTATTATTCAAGGAGATAAAAATCAGAAATTTAATAAAGATAGTGAGCAGTTTATCCCAAGAGTAAATCAATTATCTCAAGCGGAATTTAAGGAATTACAAAAGGCCGCCACTTATACGGTACAGCAGATTAGTAATAGATTAGAAAAAAATAATAAAATCAGTAAGCAATTAGAACAAACTATTATACTTACTAAATCATCAGGTATAAAGAATCCTGAAGTAACAATAAGGGCATTAAATAAGTTAGATTCCACTTATCTAACTGACAATAGTACTAAAATAGCCGCTGAATTAAAAGATATTAATAATAGAGGTACTTCTTTATGGGAAAAATTTAAACAGATATTTACAGGTAGAAACTATTTAGAGGAAAGATTAGGAAAAGTTATGGATAAATATATTTCTCTAAGTGATAGATATGTAGTGAAGACAATTCATGATAGAATCTTTTCAAATGCTTTAACAAATCCTGAAATAGCTGAAGGTCTAACAAAATTTTTGAATGAACATAAAGATCAAGCAGCAACTCATCCTGAATTTAAAAATTTAATTCCTGTTAATGGTGAGGCTATTACAGTTCAACCGCAAGAAGTTAATAATTTTAATTTAGCGGAACTCAGAAAAGTCAATCCAATAGCATTTGATAAAACAATATTTGAAGATTTAATAAAACTAAGAAGTTCTAATATAAAACCTCCGCAAATCACGCCTAATATTTCTACTAAAAATCAAGCAGCAGTAAGAAGTAGGGGTTAATTTTTATATAATTTGTAAGTCTATGTTATTGTAAGATTTATAAATAAATTCCGCGTGGTTCGTTTACGTCATTTCCGCGTAGGCGGAACGCTGTTGTATGGCTGATTTTGTGTCATTCCTGCGAAAGCGTGAATCCAGCAAGAAAGTATAAATACAGAAAATTTTTGAAATTAAAAGCTAGATTTATCTCGCTTTATACTAGATTTCTGCTTTAGCAGTAATGAAATCGGTATCCACGCAACAATGCCTTGCGAGCAGCCGTAAGTTGCATAACAATCTTGTCAAATATCCTGAGATTGCTTCGTAGAAACTTATAGTTTCTTCTCGCAATGACGATATTGATCTTTAGTTAGTAATACTTGGTGGAACGGTTAAATACTCCTCTTTCCATAGTTCGTTATAAAGAATAGGGTCTATATTACCGCCTGAGATTAGTACCAGTAATTTTTGAGGTTTGGATTGTATTTTTAACCAATTCACCACTGACACCATATTTATACTACTTGACGGCTCGCATATAACTTTAAGTAAATTAGTAAGCCACGCCGTCCAGTAATATATTTCATATTCTTCTGCTAAATAAAAATGATCAAGTTTTTTCAGATAT